>NZ_JAHDJT010000047.1 GCF_023661085.1 Wolbachia pipientis | reverse complement strand
CAGCAATAGTCCTCTCTGTTCCTACCCAATCTCTAAGACAGGTATGTCAGCAATTACATGATTGTGGCCTAAAAAAAGACATAGCAATAATCTTAGCCTGTAAGGGAATAGAAAGATCTACATTAAAACTACCTAGTGAAATAGTAAATGAAGTTTTACCTAACAATCAAGTTGCCATTTTTTCAGGCCCCAGTTTCGCCATAGAAGTCGCAAAAAAACTACCCTATTCAATGGTTCTTGCATGTCAAAACAGTACATTAGGTCCAAAGCTAATGTCAGAACTACAGCAGGAAAATATTAAACTACACTTTAGCAGGGACATCATAGGAGTACAGATTTGTGCAGCACTGAAGAATGTTTTTGCTATAGCATGTGGAATTATTTTAAGTAAAAAACTTGGATGCAATGCTCACGCAGCACTGATAACAAATAGTATGAATGAAATAAAGACTTTATATCTAGCAAAAACAGGTAACGCTAATATAGACATAGACACGCTACTTGGACCAGCATGTTTGGGTGATCTGGTTATGACATGCACATCCTTGAATTCAAGAAATCTGTCCTTTGGGTTTAAAATAGGTAGTAGTAACGATAGCTTTGACGTTCAGCAGATTCTGTCAGAAGGTAAGTCAGTGACTGAAGGTTTTAGTACCGCTCAATCTGCATTTAATTTAACAGAGAAGCTAAAGATAAAAATGCCTATATGTGAAGCGGTCTATAGATTGTTGTATGAAAGTGTATCTATAGAAGATACTATTTCTGCTCTTGTAAATTAATTTTATAGTTTGGTGTACCGTGGAATTTTTATATAAATTGATATCAACATGGTGGCTATCTGGCACAGTAAAAAAAATGCCAGGTACTATAGGCAGTTTAGCTGCTTATCCAGTTGTTCCTCTAATACTAGGTAACAAAATTTTAGGTGCAGCAATTATCTTTTTCTTATTCTTAATCGGATTGTGGTCCACAAGTAATTACATAAAACATTATCAGGCTTCACATGATCCAAAAGAGGTAGTGATTGACGAAGTAGTTGGTCAATTGCTGACAATATTTCTAATTTCAACATTGCTAAACCAAGAAGTGAGTTGTTCTTTATTATTGTTGTGCTTTTTTTCTTTTAGGTTTTTTGATATAATAAAAACGTGGCCTATAAATTTGATCGATAAAAATATCAAAGGTCCTCTAGGCGTTATGCTGGATGATATTATAGCTGCAATTTCAGCCTGTGTTCTCGTAGGGGCCTTTTATTGTTCATTGTCTGTGTATGCAGGATAAGAAAATTTATTATTCAAGCTTGGTTACTAAAAATCTGAAGGATTATATACTGTACACAGCGAGCTTATCTCAGTGGGAAGTGCATGGCGAATTTGATAACATTACATTTACAATCAATGGTACTAGAGAATCATTATTCAATTTTGTGTTTTGTGGAGACCAATGTAACGAGCTTTCTGTACAAAGAACCCTAGATTATCTTAGAGCAAGGAATATAGAAGCAACATGGGTAATGGATTCGCATGCAAAGACAAAGGGCATTTTAGAAAAGTGTGAGATAAAACACGTTAGCACACCAAAAAAAGCTTTACTTAACATGAAAAACTACCTCTTACCTGCTGACATTGTTCCAGATTTGAGGTTGAACGCTGTAAATAGTAGCAACCTCTTAGAACAGTTAGATTTATGTACTTCTAAGATTTTTCATCACAACGTTGGAATTGTCAGCACATTTTTTCGCGGATTATCGAGTTATAATGATAAAGACTCAGGATTAAGATTTTTTCTTGCAACACTAAACAACGAAGTTGTTGGGACATGCGGCTTTTGCATTCAGGACAACATAGCTGGTTTCTATAGCGATGGAGTTTTACCGATTCATAGAAACCGTGGAATAGGTACCCAAATGGTTTTAGAAAGAATCAAGATAATTCAGCAGCTTAAGTGCAAATATATAGTAGCACATTGTATGAAACCTTCCGTTAACCTCTACAGAAGATTGGGCTTTCAGATATTAGGCAATCTTTACTTGTACACTTCTTCAGCGTAACTTATACATACCCTTGTTGAGCGGTTATAAATTTTTACGTCTGTTTTAAAAGTACTATGTTTTTTTTGTATGAAGTAGTTTTATTATTAATTTTAATATTATTCTTTCTTTCTTATTCCAAATTGAAAGTGGATAATAAAATTAAGAGCCTACAACATCAAAATATTATAATAAGTAACTTAATTGATACTGTGGATGATGGGTTTTATATTTGGGATGCAAAAAAACGTATAGAAAAGTTTTCCCCTAACTTACTAATTTTACTTAATACTGTTTTTTACTCATTTAATGAGTTTGTCAATTTTTTTGAGCAATCGGAAAGCTTAATTAAAAATTTTACTGAGGCAAAAAAAGTAAATAAATCTTTTACTCTAGACTTGAAGTCAAAAGGCGGCGAAGTTTACTGTATATGTTATGGTAGAAGCATAATAGATAACTCTAATAACGTAATTGGCGTGCTGTTGTGGATAAGAAACGTCTCAGACTACAAAATAAAAGCTAACGAACTGGAGTTAGAAAATAGTAAGCTTAAACAAAAAGTAGAGAACTACAGGAACATTTTCAACTCTCTACCGTTTCCAATACTAAAATATAATGAAAATAAAAAAGTAAAGTTTTGCAACCTATTTTATGATAAATATATAAATAGCTCCCGGAGATTGGCTGTTACTGACAGTGTCCACAGCACCAAACCAGGAAAACATGTGATAACTTGCAAAAACGAACGCAAGGTTTTTGATTTTATTAGAATTCCAATACAAAATTTTGGTGGCGCAGTGATGTATGGAAAAGATGTTAGCGATGCAGAGGAGTTACGTGCTAGGCTAGATAGTTATTTAGCTGCACAGAAAAATTTACTCGAGGAGTTACCAATTGCTATTGCAATATACAGTAAGAATCAAAAACTGAAGTTTCATAATAATGCTTTTGTAAAAACCTTTCAACTTGATACAAAGTTTTTGGCATCCAATCCAACTTATCATGAAGTCATGCTTTACCTATTTGAATCTCAGAAGCTTTTAGAACAAAAAGATTTCCAAACTATTAGTAACCAAAGGCATGAGTTATTCAAAAGATTATTTGGACCACATAATGACACAATTCATCTTACAAATGGAAAAATGTTCAGGATATTGATAATACCCTATGCTTCAGAAGGTTTGCTCTTTTCCTATGAGGAATGCAAAAGGTAGCCTCAAACTCCTTCCCTTCCTACCATAAGCTGTTTCATTTTCGCTATTGCTCTTGCTGGGTTAAGCCCTTTAGGGCAGGTTTTCGTGCAATTCATTATTGTATGACAACGATACAACTTAAACGGATCATTCAAGGCATCAAGTCTTTCATTTGTCTTATTATCACGGCTATCAGCAATCCATCTGTAAGCCTGTAGCAGTATTGCTGGTCCTAAAAATTTATCACTGTTCCACCAATAGCTTGGGCAGCTAGTTGAACAACAAGCACACAATATGCAATCAGAAAGTCCATCCAGTTTTTTTCTATCTTCAGGAGATTGTAAATACTCTTGATTTGGCAAATCAGGTTTATCTGCTTGTAACCAAGGATTGATTGACTTGTATTGCTCATAAAATTGACTCAGGTCCGAAACTAGGTCTTTTATTACATACATATGAGGTAATGGATATATTTTTACGTCATCTTTTATGTCGTCTATGGATTTAGTACATGCAAGAGTGTTGGTTCCATCAATATTCATAGCACAAGATCCACATATTCCTTCTCTACAAGAACGTCTGAAAGTTAAGGTTGAATCTATTTCATCCTTTATTTTTATTAATGCGTCAAGCACCATAGGGCCACAATTATCCATATCAATAAAAAACGTGTCTACTCTAGGATTTTTCTCGTCATCAGCAGACCAACGGTAAATTTGAAATCTTCTGACATTTTTTACTCCAGCAGGAGCAGGGTAGAACTTGCCCTTTTCATTAATTTTAGAATTTTTCGGCAGAGAAAACTGGACCATATTGCTTACCTTTTATCGTCTATAGCTAAAAACCCTTTTGCTTTGTAGATAACACATTTTAGCATTCTCTACTATATTTTTTATTAAATTCCTTTTAAATCGCGCTCATATTATAGCCCAGCGAAGTTAAAATTTTTCTTTCTAGGTCTTTCATTATAATTTCCTCATCTTCTTTTTGGTGATCGTAATCAAGTAAATGTAGCAATCCATGCACTAACATATGTGCAACGTGAGCTAGGATAGATATATGGTGCTCATTTGACTCTTTTTGTATTGTATCTATTGAAATTGCTATGTCTCCTAAATCGCACTTGTTGGATAATTGCTCACACTGAAATGATAACACGTTAGTTGGCTTATCCATTTTTCTGAATCTTAAGTTAAGTCGACGTAGTAAATCATCATCAGCAAGAGCTATCGATATACTTGGTTTATAATGGTCTATTTTTAATTCTTTCAGAGAAGCATTTATAATATCTAATACAAAGTTCTCTGGATCTCCTGTAATGCTGTGCCACCTCTCATCGAGAATATTTACTTCTAACATTCACTCATTCTTATTATTTCATTCCATTCGGCTTCTGATACTGGAGAAACTGACAAGCGCGGTTGTTTTAATATGGCCATGTTTTTTAAAAGTGGGTTTCGTTTTATATCACTTAACGTTACTTGATTACTCAAAGGCTTGGAAAATTTCACGTCTACCAGTCCAAACTTGGAGCCGTTAACGCGGTAGTATTCCTTAAAGACCTCAATTATCCCAAATATCACTTTTTCTTTACCTGTATGATAAAAAAACGCAGAATCACCTAATTTCATAGCTCTCATATAGCTTTGAGCTTGATAGTTGCATACACCATCCCACTTAGCTACCTTCTCCTTTTCCATTTCTTGCCATGAATATTCGCTTGGCTCTGACTTAAGCAGCCAAAATTGCATTATTTCTTTCTTCTTAAATAGGCTGGTATATCATAGATATTGTTGCTCCACTTAACCCCTTCATTTACTTGTTCAGCTGGTTTTATCTCTGGTACAGGAGTTTGGCTATAGGACCACTTGAACTTTTCTTTCTCTGAAGTCTCGCTTTGATTCACAGACGGAGTTTCTGGCTTGTCATCACAAACAGTGCTACTATCAATACCAGTTGCAAGAACAGAAACCCTAACTTTTCCTTCCATTGCTTGATCAAAGGTAGCGCCGAATATTATATTTGCGTTTTCATCCACTTCTTCGCGTACCCTATTTGCTGCAGCATCAACTTCAAATAGAGTCATATCTCCGCCACCTGTAATGTTAATCAATATTCCTTGCGCACCTTTCATTGACACATTATCAAGTAATGGATTAGATATTGCAGCTTCTGCAGCACTAATTGCTCTATCTTCTCCCTCCGCTTCTCCAGTACCAATCATTGCTTTGCCCATTTCACTCATCACTGTTTCTATATCAGCAAAATCAAGATTAATGAGCCCCGGCATAACCATTAAATCAGTCACTCCTCTGATACCAATATGCAGGACATTATCAGCAAGTTTAAATGCATCAGAGAATGTAGTTTTCTCATTGGCAATTCTAAACAAGTTTTGGTTTGGGATAACAATGAGAGTGTCCACGTATTTTTGTAATTCCTCAAGTCCAAGTTCTGCAATGCGCATACGACGCACACCTTCAAAGCTAAATGGCTTGGTTACAACTCCAACAGTCAGTATCTTTTTTTCTTTTAACGCTTTATCCTTAACTGCAGCTCTTGCTTCTCTTGCTGCTTTCGCAATCACTGGCGCTGCACCTGTTCCAGTACCACCACCCATTCCTGCCGTGATGAAAAGCATATGACTATCTTTTATATGCTCCATAATCTCATCAATTGATTCTTCTGCTGCGCCTTTGCCGACATCCGGCAAAGCACCAGCACCAAGTCCTTTAGTTAAGTTAATACCTAGCTGAATTTTTTTATCACACAATGACTTCTCTAGCGCTTGAGCATCAGTATTTGCTACAACAAAATTCACTCCTTGCAAGTTGGATTGGATCATGTTATTCACAGCGTTTCCGCCAGCACCGCCCACTCCCACAACGGTAATCCTTGGGTGCAATATAGGTAATTCTGGCAGACTAAGGTCAATTGACATTTAAATTTCCCAAATTTAGTGAATTCACTTGATAATAAGTTACTGCTTTTTTAACAATATGCAAACACTTTTCACTTCTATAGACATAAACAGTAAATAAGATTTACTTATTCTTAACTTTATGAGTACCGTAGATGCGACGATTACTAGACTTTCAGATAGCGTTATTGGACCAGCTCAAGAAATAGAAAACGTTTATAAAAAGGGATAGAAATCTATCCCTTTTTGCCGAAAACTGCTATTGACTTGGAGTAGGAGCAGTAGTTTTTTCTTGTGAGATTCCAAATACTTCCTTAAGTTCGTCTATCTTGCTTGTTGGATTTTCATCTTTAAGCAATTCACATGCTTTCTCAATTTGGTTTGCTTTACTAAGGTTCATGTATATGAAAGTACCAATAGTTACCACTATTGCAGTAGTTAGCAGACCAGTAAATACCGGATTAGCCGCGGCAAGTGCATATAATCCCTTAACTCCCGCCATCGTACCAGCGTAAGTTGATGCTGCTGTTGTATTGACAAAACCTGCATAAGCTGGGCTTAAAAAATAAGCAGCCATAAGCGGAACTGCTACAACCACACCGACAACTGCAGCTGTTTTCCATTTGTTATTTTTAACGTACTCACCAAACCCACCAATAGCACCTGGAATTCCCCAGTCATCTTGCTTGTATCCTTCTGAAATAGAATGAAGAACACCATCACCTTCTTTATATTTATAATTTGTTAATGCCATAACTCTACTCCTAAAACATAATGTATTAAATTCTTATTTATTAGAAGTAAAATATATCATAAGAAAAACCTCCTGTCAAGCAAATTAATTTATTAGTACGCTCTTATTCTGTAATTGAGAGCTTCAGCAATGTGCGCTCTTTTCACTTCTTCACTTTTTGCAAGATCTGCAATGGTTCTTGCAACTCTTAATACGCGTGTGTAACCTCGATTGGAAATATAGTTTTCTTTTAGCACGTGCTTTAGTAGCTCTAACCCTGCTTGGTCTGGCTTAGTGAACTTATTCAATGCTTCACCAGCTACTTCTGAGTTACAACTAATACTTAATTTGCTGTAGCGCTCAGCCTGAATTCTCCTTGCCGCTATTACTCTTTCTCTGATTCTGTCAGTACTCTCTCCCTCTGAATAAATTTCAGGAGAAAGTATGCTGACATTTGGCATTTCGATGCATATATCTATTCTATCAAGCAATGGTCCTGATATTTTATTCCTATAATCTGTGCCACATCGTGGAGCTTTGTTGCACGATCTACTTGCATTTCCTAAGTAGCCACACCTGCAGGGATTCATCGCAGCAATTAGTTGAAAATGTGCTGGGTAGGTAATGTGGGCGTTAGCCCTTGCAATAGTAACTTTTCTGCCTTCAAGTGGTTGGCGTAGGGAATCAAGCACAAGTCTTGGAAACTCTGGCAATTCGTCAAGGAACAATACTCCATTATGAGCCATAGTGATTTCCCCAGGTTTCGCATTTTTCCCTCCTCCTGTCATCGCTGGCATGGAGCATGAATGATGAGGTTCACGAAAGGGACGAGTTACCTTGAATATCTCATTGCCAGCTTGTGTTATACTGGAAATAATATTTACATCAATCATTTCACGCTCAGTTAAATCAGGCAGTAGCCCTATAAATCATTTGGCAAGCATCGACTTTCCAGTACCGGGAGGTCCAACAAGAAGCATATTATGTCCGCCTGCTGCTGCTATTTCAGCCGCTCTTTTTGCTACAACTTGGCCTTTAATATCCTTCATATCTGGTACTGATCTTTTTTCTTTCGGTTTATTAAAAATTACCGGCTCAATCGACTTCTCACCTTTGAAGTGTCTAATAATATCGGTCAATTTCTCTATAGCCAAAACTGAGACATTCTTTACCCATGAAGCCTCTATTCCATTTCCCCTTGGGCAGATTATTCCTTTGTTTTTCTGTTTTGCGTTGATTACCGCTGGCAAAACCCCTGAAACTGAAATAACCCTGCTGTCAAGGGAAAGTTCACCCATAATGATGTAAGACTGAACTTTTTCAACTGGTATAACGTTTATCACAACAAGCAGTCCAATAGCAATAGCCAAATCATAGTGGCTGCCTTCTTTCAGCAAATCTGCAGGGGAAAGATTAATTGTGATTCTTTTAGGAGGGAGCAGTAGATTAATTGAGTTTAGTGCTGCTCTAATACGTTCCCTGGATTCTGCAACAGTTTTGTCCGGCAATCCAACGATATTAAAGGCAGGAACACCATTTGCCATGTGAATTTGGACATTAACATTCACTATATTAATTCCCTGAAGCGCAACGGTATTTATATTTGCAATCATAATACATTTTATAAAATTCTTAATGAAATATATTAAAGAAGTTGTGAAATAAAGGCTTTGAACTCCTTGATTTGGGCTGTCACCAGACTTTTTGCATAGTTTTTAGCAGCGCGTTGGATTCAATAGAAACAAAAAAACTACTTGACAACCTTTGCCGTTATCCTTATAATAACATTGAAGCCATTTATTTATCTTCGCAATTTCTGCAGTGTATTAATGACAAAAAACTTAGAGTATTTGGCGTCTCATTGTTTAAATTTTCGCACT
>NZ_JAHDJT010000046.1 GCF_023661085.1 Wolbachia pipientis | reverse complement strand
ATAAAGACATGAGGTGCACATAGTGCAAAAAATTAAACATAAGACGCCAAGTACAGTGAGTTTTTTTGTCGTTTAATCTGCACAGACTGAAGATAAATAATAGCTTCAGTATCGTTATAAGGGTAACGGCGAAGGTTGTCAAGTAGTTTTTTCGTTTTTGTTGGGTAGCTTTTTCACTGTTGTACGCTCATTCCTTGTGTAGCGAGGATTGGAATACCTTGTGTTTGAGGCAAAACCCGCTATACACACTGTTTTTGGAACAAATGTTCGTACGATTGTGCATGCAGCGTTGAGATAACAGATACTGTAAAATTTGACATTAGCCGCTAATAATTGGAATATTAGTAGGGTAGGAATTACTCAAGAAAGCATGCATAAATATGATGTAGTGGTAGTAGGTGGCGGTCATGCAGGGTGTGAAGCAGCTTCAGCTGCAGCTCGCCTTGGTGCAAGCACGTTACTTATAACCCATAAAATTTCAACTATAGGAGAAATGTCCTGCAATCCAGCAATTGGAGGAGTTGCAAAAGGTGTTGTAGTCAGAGAAGTTGATGCTCTTGATGGCATAATGGGAAGAGCAATTGATCAAGCAAGTATACACTCGGTCGTTCTAAATAGCAGCAGAGGCGCAGCAGTATGGGGACCACGCGCACAAGCAGACCGAAAACTATACAAGCAAGCAATACAGGAGATCATTCTAAACTATAGTAATTTAACGGTAAAAGAAGAGTCAGTTGATGATTTCCTTATCGAAAGTAATGGCAACGGAGAACCGCACATCAAAGCTGTAATAACAAGTTCAGGGGAACATATATTAACGGGCAAAGTCGTTCTAACTACAGGGACTTTTCTGTGTGGCATGGTTCATATAGGAGAACAAACAACCCCTTCAGGAAGAATGGGGGATAAGTCTGCAGTAGGGCTTGCAAATACGCTGAAGAAATATAATTTTAAACTAGGTAGGTTGCGCACTGGAACTCCACCGAGACTTGATCGTGGCACTATAAATTGGCCAGTATTGCAAGAGCAAGTGGGCGACAATCCACCTGCACCGTTTTCTTATCTCACAGAGAAAATTAACCAACTTCAGGTTTCATGTTTCATTACTCATACTAATGAAAATACACATAGAATAATTCGAGAGAACCTTCACAGGTCAGCCTCTTCATATTTAGATGATGTTGTTGCACCAAGATACTGCCCGTCTATCGAAGCTAAAGTTAAAAAATTTGCAGAAAAAAATAGTCATCAAATATTCCTAGAACCAGAAGGGCTCGATGATGATACTGTATACCCAAACGGAATTTCAAATTCATTGCCCATCGAAGTGCAGCATGAAATGATAAGAAGTATCAAAGGGCTTGAAAACGCAGAAATATTAGGACCTGGATATGCGGTTGAGTACGACTATATTGATCCACGAGAGCTATTTCACACTCTTGAAACTAAGAAAATTAAAGGTCTATATTTCGCCGGCCAAATTAATGGTACCACCGGATATGAAGAAGCGGCAGGGCAAGGGATTCTCGCTGGAATCAACGCAGCACTCTCTGCATCTGGAAAAAAAGAAAGTTTTGTTCTTCACCGCACAGACTCGTATATCGGCGTAATGATAGATGATCTGGTCACCAAAGGAGTAACCGAGCCTTACAGGTTATTCACCTCACGTGCAGAATATAGACTAGCAATTAGGTCAGATAATGCGGATAGGAGGCTCACACAAAAAGGTTATGACATTTCTCTTGTGTCATATGAGAGGTACTCTGTTTTACAGAATAAACTTAAATCCATTAAACAGCTTGAAGAGAAGTTGGAAAGCCTGAAAATTACTCCTGAGCAGCTCAGGTTCTGTGGTATAAAAATATCTTATGATGGAATAAGAAAAACAGCGCTAGATCTACTTAGCTACCCCAATATCGATTGGAACAAATTACAAGAAATATGGCCGGAGTTAAACAGCATCGCGTATCTGAATAATACCAAAATGTATAATACAGCTAAAAATGAAGTGCGTGAAGCAGTTGTAATTGAAGCAAAATACAAGCCTTACCTAGTAAGACAAGAAGCAGATATGAAGTTTTTATGTGAGGAAATTAACACTCAAATTCCAATCAATTTCAACTATTCACAAGTTAAAGGCTTGTCAAGTGAGGTAATAGAAAAGTTGCAGGCGATAAAACCAGCAACAATCGGCATTGCAAAACAAATACAAGGCATCACTCCAGCAGCAATAGTTAGCATATTGGTGTATTTGAGAAATAGGAAGATAAAAGTAGCTGCTAATTCTGCGTAAGGTAATCTTATGTTAAAAATCGAAGAGTTTCGCTTTTTTATGCGTGAAATAAATGTTGATGCGTTTATGTTGCATACCAAAGACGAATATTTAAATGAGTATTCAGAAGAGCTAACAAAGCTGTGTGGCTTTACAGGAACAAATGGGCTACTTATCGTTACAAAAAACAACAAGTGCCCATTTTTTACGGACGGACGCTATATCACACAAGCTCGCAATCAGCTCGATCAGGGCAGTTTTCAAGTATATAATATACAAGAAGAGGATCCACGCGAATGGGTAAAAGCAAACTTAACATTGACCACCTCACTAGGTTACTATTTGCAATATTTTACCGTAAAAGAGATAAGAAAATATGAAGATATTTGTAAATTGGTACCCTATTCAATCAAAAAAGAAATTAGTCGTAGAGAACAAACGGTAGTTTCGCATACATCCGGTGAAAGTAGTAAGGATAAATGTGAAAAAGTCGCTAAAAGCATAGATAAAGAAGCTGAGGCAGTGCTTTTGACTGGTCCAAACTCAATTTCGTGGTTATTAAATTTAAGAAATGAAAATGCTAAATATACTCCATGTATACTAGGCCGCGCTGTATTGTATAAAAGCGGCAACGTTGATTTGTTTGTTCAAGATAAAGAACATTCAACTATAGAAGCAAATTTGGATAACCATATAAATATTTTTGATGTTAGTGAATTAGAAAATTCGCTGTGCAAGCCAAATTCGATAATGATAGATCCAAGCACAACTCCAATGAGTATTATGACTGTAATACAAAATAAGCAGGTGGTTGAAAAAGAGGATCTTTGCTTGATTCATAAAGCAGTAAAAAATCAAATTGAAATAACTGGGGCTATAAACGCACATATCCGAGATGGAGTAGCAGTTACAAATTTTCTATGTTGGCTCGAAAATAATATTGGCAATGAAATTACCGAACTTAACGCTGAAGAGAAACTCTTAGAGTACAGAAAAGAGCAGGATTTGTTTAAGCAGCCAAGTTTTCCAACAATTTCTGCATTTAATGAAAATGGAGCAATTATTCATTACCGTGCAAGCAGTAAAACGAATAAAGCAATTCAGAAAGATGGACTATACTTAATTGATTCTGGTGGCCAATATCTTGACGGCACAACCGATGTTACAAGAACTGTAGCAATTGGCAACCCAACCAATGAACAAATAGCCCATTATACGACAGTACTCAAAGCTCATATTGCTGTAGCAAGCGCAGTCTTCCCTCTTGGCACTACTGGTGGAGAATTGGATATCCTGGCCCGTATTCACTTATGGAAATTTGGAATAGATTATATGCATGGTACAGGGCATGGAGTGGGAAGTTATCTATCAGTGCACGAAGGGCCACAGGCAATATCAAAAGGAAATAAAGTGAAACTTATGCCAGGGATGATACTCTCCAACGAACCTGGTTATTACATTCCAAGAGAGTATGGAATAAGAATTGAAAACCTGATGTATGTTGAAAGGCAAGAAAACGGCTTCTTAAGCTTTAAACAATTGACCTCCATTCCATATGATAGAAGGCTAATAGACCTGCAAATGCTTACCCAAGATGAAATTAAGTGGATAAATAGCTACCATCAATTTGTCTATAAAAACTTAGAAAACAGTGTTAAAGATAAGGAGTGGTTAAAGGGAGCATGCGGTTCTTTATGAGCGAAAGAGCAGCCTTTTCATTGTTTAACAAAGTATTAATGTAGCTGCAATGGGCATTTTGTATTGTTTTTAATTTGAGAACGATGTATAATAGAAAATACGTATTTTAAGTAGGTGTAATTATGACAGATAAAGCGCAAGGCGATGAATTTATGAAGCAGTATATGGATACTTGCAAAGAGCAAATAGAAAAATTAGCTAAGGATCCTGAATTGCTTAATCAGACCTTAAAGCCATTCATGCAAATGTCTCAGCAGCTTATGGCTGGTGGTATGTTAGACGGAGCTATGCCTGACATGATACCTAGTTTAGGCAGTATGGATATTGACAAGATGATTGCTCAGATGAAGGAGATGATTGACTACATAAAGGGTAATTATAGGGAGCTCATGAAAAAGGATAACTCGCAGATTCAAGAGCTTGATGAATCCAGTAGAAAACTGAGAGGTTTGGTCAAGAAATTGATAGAGAAAATTGAAAGTAACAAGTAGCAATAGCTGAAGTTGTCAGTAGCGCAGCAACACGGAACCCCAGGTTAAACCTGCACCTATTGCAGTCAGTAATCCCAGACTTCCTGGTTTTATTTTTGATTCTTGTATTGCATAATCAAGTGCTAGCGGGATCGATGCTGCTGAAGTATTTGCGTGTTGATCAACTGTATTAGCTACTTTTTCTATAGGGAAATCTAATTTCTTTACTACAGCTTCAATGATACGGATGTTTGCTTGATGGGGGATCAGCCAATCAATATTAGCAATTTTCAAATTATTGCATCTTAGTGTTTCTTCTATTGAGGCTGTTAACTTATCCGCTGCACATTTAAAAACTTCTCTGCCATTCATGCATATTTTTCCAGAATCGCCAGTTGAAGATATTCCTCCATTTGTACACAATACATCTACATTGCCATCAGAATATAGGTTAGCTGATATTATACCCCTTGTGTAGTGCTCTGCTGTTTCATTACAATGTGCCACAGATTTTATTACCACCGCACCGGCACCATCACCAAAGAGTACACAAGTTGACCTGTCTTTCCAATCAACAATTCTAGACATTATTTCAGCACCTATAACCAGTGCATATTTAATTCTATTGTTAGCTTTTATAAGCGAATCAGCAATTGTAACTGCATATATAAAACCAGAGCATGCTGCTTGCACATCAAAGGCAAATGCGTTTTTGCATTTTAGCTTACTTTGTACAATAGTTGCACAACTAGGAAAAGTTTTATCAGGTGTTGTTGTTGCTACTATGATTAAACCAATTTCATCCACTGAAATTTGAGCTTTTTCTATAGCATTTTTTGCTGCACTGACAGCTAGATCTGATGTTAATTCTCCTTCGTCTGCTATATGCCTTTGAATTATTCCTGTTCTCTGTCTAATCCATTCATCACTTGTCTCAACCATTAGTGCAATTTCGTCATTACTCAATGTTTTTTTTGGCAGGCAAGATCCAGTGCTTAATATAAAACTTTTATTCAACGTGACTTACCTCACTAATTATCTTCTGGTTTAAATTTTCACTAATGGCATTTACTGCAAATTTTATAGCATGAGCAAAAGAAATAGCATCAGAATTTCCATGACTTTTAATGACGATACCATTTAGCCCTAAAAACATAGCGCCACTTCTAATTTTAGGATTAAAACGCATTAATGCTTTATTTAGCTTGGGTTTCAACAATATGCCAACAAGCATTTTTGCTGCCCATGAGTTGAATACCCCCTGTTTTATTAGATTAATGAGAGTACTAGCGGTTGCCTCAGCCGTTTTAAGCATTACATTGCCAACAAAACCATCAGCAACAATCACATCTACATTACCCTCTAAAAATTCACTTGCCTCTATATATCCTTTGAAGTTAATACTTGAGGCATTCTTGAGTAACTCAAAGGCTCCTCGTACTGAGTCATTGCCCTTAACTTCTTCCGTACCAATATTTAGCAAAGCGACCTCAGGGTTGTCAACTTTTAATGCTATTTTTGCAAATATACTCCCCATTAATGCAAATTGAAATAATGAGTCAGCATTACAATCAACATTTGCACCAAGGTCAAGCAGTGCAAAGCTTTTTGTCTTAGTTGGACAAACAGATACGATAGCGGGACGATAAATGTTTGGCAATGTTCCCAAAACAAACCTGGAAATTGCCATTAACGCTCCGGTATTGCCTGAGGATACTATCCCAGAAGCTTTGCCTTCCCTCACTGCCTCAATAGCCGCTTTCATACTTGAGTCTTTACGATGTCTCAGCGCAAAAGATGGCTTATCATTTGCAAGAACATTATCAGAGCAGTGAGTAAACTCAGAATCGTTACTTACCTTCTTATATTTCAAAAGCAAAGGAGATACTTCTTTTTGATCCCCATAAATGTGAAAAAAAACTTTAATACCTGGGTCGATAAGGTTATCTAAAAAAAAACTAGCACCTTGAATCACTGAGAGAGGTGCAAAATCACCTCCCATAGCGTCAAGTGCAATGACTATGTTATTGTTGACTGTGGGTAACATATCATGATAGTTATTCTGCCTGTTGTTTGACGAAAACCCGTTTTCCTTTGTAACTGCCATCAACTGCTATATTGTGAGGTAACATAAACTCTCCAGTTGTTGTGCATACCACAATGTTCTTAGGCTGAACAGCATGATGAGCACGATGCATATCACGCCTTGACTTTGACTTTTTTCTTTTTGGAACTGCCAAAACTTCCTCCGTTATCTACCAAAAATTCTACCAACTTACTAGTAACATGTTTTTTACAAGAAGTAAACAGTGATAGTAAAATAAGTAAGGTTTATCTATGCCCCTAAGCTTTAAACTGGGTATCTCAGTCAAAAGACCTCTTGCATGATGGTTTTAGGAGAAATGCAGATGAGCATAGCAAAATACCCGGGGTCGCTGCGGGATGACGGTGTTTTCTGGTAGGCTCAAATTACAATGTGCGTATAGCTGCGACTCGAGCAGTGCTTTCTCTTATCCACTGCAGATATTGGACGGTGCTGTCGACCATACGCGTCAAGTTAAGGAAATGCTGCCAAATATAGCAACATTTAAAGAGGATGTCTTATTTGTTTCATTTATTTTTTAGGAAATTCTTACCTAAAATAAGATAAATTATTAACTTAACTACTTAATATTTAAATAGTTTTTTATATCATCTTCTTCCCTCCTTATGTCACTTTTCCTTAACTTGACGCGTATGGTGCTGTCGACTTGGTCGTTGTGATGTGCTTCTGGAAACATTAAAATCTCGTATTCAAAGTCATTGAGCCATACTGCTTGGTGCGGCAGAAAAACTTTTCCAGACTCTATAGTCGGGACAATCTGATGGAATCGAACGGGTTTATCATCATGTGGTACTATTTCGATGATTGGCAAATCGCTGCTTGCTTTTAGCTCTTGCACCAATTGCTGGCCACTTGTTTTGGCTTCGATCAAAATTGCGTGTGGTGTCCATCTTGCAGCTAGCGACAGAACTTGCTCTTTAAGTTTTGGGTACTCAAGTTTTGCACGATATACATCGAGTAAATAAAACTTATTGCCTACTTTTGCCCAAGTGGTGCAGACGCTGAAGTTGCTAGCGTTGCTCGTTGAAACCGCAGTGTTCCAGCTTTGGGTTACATGCGAGAGATCATCAGGAAAATTTCTATAGCACTTCAACCACTCTTGTTTGATTATACCACTTGAAAGTGGCAGAGGGTTTCTGCTGATATTGCACAGCAAAAGCATAGCTTCCAAGTTCATCCTTTATCATCTCAACTTCTCCTCCACCTAGGTGACATAGTAACTGACCTTCTTCTCTTGAGTATAAAATTCTTACAGGTGCAGCGTGTGATGCTGGTTTATTATACGGCCACTCGATGCGCTCATTTGTAGTTGACCGAGCTACTTGGATGACAGGAACGGGAAAAAGAGGAGCTGGCTTTTTGATTGAATAGATAATCTCCTTATTTTCAGAAATCATCGGTAAGCAAATATGGTGCCATATGTTTTTCGGTTTGGAAAGAAGGTGCCCAGTCAAATCTCCCAGGTGGAGTCTGTGCATCACAAGAACAATTACTCCTTTTTTTCTATTGTTGAGCCTGCTTACTAAAGTCTGGTCAAACCAGTTTATAGCACGCTTTCTAAGCGCTTCACTCAAAGCTTGAGTAGAGCTTAGTGGATCATCCACGATAATGAAATCACCACCTTCGCCGGTTAATGTCCCTCCAACAGATATTGCGATTCTATATCCTCTCTGCACCGTTTGGAATTTGTATTTAGTGTTTTGTTCTTGGGATAATTCTACCTCCGGAAATAGCTCTCTATACCAACCAGACTGCATTATACGCCTTGTGTCGAGCGAGTGCTTTTCGCTAAGCCGCTGAGAATAGCTTGCAACTATTATCCTTGCAGCTGGCTGATTGCCCAGTATCCACACGGGCCATGCAACGCTCACACACATGGATTTCATCGAGCGCGGCGGCATATTGAATATTATGCGCCTCACTTCACTGGCACTTACCGCTTCTAGTCTATCTGCTATAACTTTTATGTACCGATAATTATTATACTCACATCCCGGCATCACTGTTTTAAAGCATAACTCAATGAATTTTAGAAAGTTTATGTTTTCCATATTAGTCTCCTGTCATTCCAGTTCTGTTATCCAAGCAGCCCTACGATGTCATACAAGTAACCTTTTTTGTCATCCAAGTAGCTCTCTTCTTGTCATCCCAGTGCTTGACACTGGGATCTAGGAAAAAGAACGGTGTCATAAAAGTGGCTTCCCTCCTGTCATTCCAGTGCCTCCTCTTTTGTCATTCAAGTAGCGGACACTGGAATCTAAGAAATTTATCAGGTGAGAAAAAAAGCAAAAGAAGCCCTGGTCAGCATTTATTTTTAGTATTGGCGTTTTTATGCCTTAAACGCTGCAATTTAGCTGCTTTTAAGCGCAACTAGTCTAAGCTATAATATTTAAGAAATTTACCATGCAGGAAAAAAAGACAATAAAACCCCGAGGTAGCTAGTTATTCCACTCTCTATTTTAAAATCCGGCGTTGGGTGATGTCTTAAACGACTTATAAGCGCGTTTCAGCTTGTATGGGTAAAAACCCAA
>NZ_JAHDJT010000045.1 GCF_023661085.1 Wolbachia pipientis | reverse complement strand
ATTATTCTGTTCTCTTTCACATCTTCTTTCCTTAACTTGACGCGTATGGTTTGGCCATACTCTGCGTTGTCTTTGATTTTGTCAATAGTAATTCTCCAGGTTATAAAAGTTGTTTTGGTGTAGCTATTGTCGCTGTCTTTAGGAAACTTAAAATCAAGTAATTTTTCTGCTTCCTCTTTATACCTCTTTAAATAATCACTGATTTCAAACCTCAAGCCTACATTCTTTAATGCTATATCTCTTTCTTTTATGTATGCAACTGCCTGCTGTAGAGCTAAAGGAAAATGCTGTAATGTCTCTGCTAGATTCTTTATTTCATTTTCTTGTGATCCATCTTTTATACCTAGCGCTTTTCTAATGAAGTCTATTGACTCTGTTTCAGTAAATGTACCCAATTTTAATGGTTCTATGTCTCCCCATTTTTGATTACGAGAGGTAATCAGAACACTAGGTTTATTATCATCAGATGATAAAAAGTGGGACGGTAAAAATTGACTAATACCAGCATCTTGACCTTCACTTCTATACTCTTCTGCATTATCAAAAACAAAGAGACTTTTTCTCTTTGCAAAAAAAGCGTATACATCTCTTACAATAGATTCAATATCCCTATCCTCTGTAGGAATGCCTAAAAGACCTTTAGCTAATCTGAGAAAAGATTCCACCATGGTTTCATAGGTTGCAGCATTTATCCATATAATATTGTTGTCATAATCTTTACTATGTTTTTCAGTATATTTTCTGGCTAACTCGGTCTTACCTATTCCCCCTAAGCCACAGATAGAAACTAGTTGCGATATTACTGTGGCTACACCTTGATTTTTTTGTATTAATGTGTGCAGTTTCCCCGATTCTCCCGGTTTTCCCAGTTCCTCTATTCTTCCAGTAAACGATCCTACTGGATTTCTCACCTCAAATCGAAAGCCTCCTAAGATTTCTTCTTTCATCTTGCGAAAGAATTCTCTTCCATCCTCATGTGTAAGAAAACGTCCCCCTTTTTCTTTCAGCCAATCTAGCATTTCTTCTTGAAAACGGGCGTAAACATTCTTTCTGTCAATATTGTTAAATTGCTCACCCAGCTCACTTTTGATAATATCCGCTAGTTTTATTTCGTTAGGCTGATTTACTGCAAATACTAACTTATCAAAAAATTCTTTTATATTGCCTTCTAACCTACCTTCATTCATCATTCGCCCAAACTCACGTCGCCACGTCTGATTTCTTTCCAATTTCCTTTTTGAGTTCTGATCTGGCTTGTTTTGGAGTTTTTTTATCTCCTCTTCTAATTCTTCTATCGCTTCTTCTACAGTGCTCTTAAATAATGGCTGCATTATTGAAATAATGTCATTGCCAGTATAAAAGAACCTATATCTAGTGCCACCGTCTTTAAAAAAGACATCACTAGTGTCGATTACTTCAACTAAAATTTCTATTCCCTCGTTGGGTCCTGAAGTTTTTACCTTCAACTTCTTCACTGTGTTTTGCTCTGTGCTGCAACCCAGATCAAAATTGATATTAGTACAGATGATAAAATCTTTCAGGTTACCATCTGCAAAATCTTGATTATTTTTGATCTTTAGGTAAGAAACAAAATACTTTGCTAATCTAAACTCACCACTTTTATCTTTTGTAAGTAAGTTCCCTACTCCAATTCTCTTGTTATCTTCATCTTGTGTGTGTTTAACTTGCAGAAAGCGGTATACTTTCTTACTACCTTGGGTATATTCAAATACTAAATCATCGAACTTTCTTGCCTCTTCTGTTTCTGTACCTAAGCGAAAGGAGTGCTGATAGAGCACCCCACGATGCAAAAATAGCATCAATACCTTTAGCTGGTAGATATTACCGTGCATAACTAGTTACCTCATACAGGCTGCTATAAATTTGTTTGACCTAGAATTAAAGATTACCAAACACCTAAAATAATGCAATAGAGTCTTTACATGTTGATAGAGGGCCTTCAAGAATAGGAATTGCTAAACAAACTCTTAATTCTTGATTTAAAAAAGACTTTCCAAAGATTTTCTAAATCTAATATGTAATTGCTGCAGGCTGCATTTAGTAATATAATCTCATATTAAATGGACGTTACTTAAGTTTATGTCAGATTCTACGTTAGTTTTAACAGTTATTCTTATATTCTTCATTTTTATATTATCGTTTCTTTTTATAAAAAAGATATTTGGGTCAACGAATAAGAAGATAATAAAGTCCTTCAGAAGAATTGTTCAGCAAATAAATGCGCTAGAACCAGAAATGCAGAGCTTATCCGATGAGGAGCTTGCTGGTAAGACTGAGGAATTCAAACGAGAATTAAAAAATGGAAAAACACTAAATGACCTTCTTGTACCTGCATTTGCGGTTGTGCGCGAAGCATCGCGAAGATTTCTTGGTATGAGACACTTCGACGTTCAGTTGATCGGTGGAATGGTGCTTCACAGTGGTATGATATCAGAGATGAAAACAGGTGAGGGAAAGACACTCGTTGCAACTTTAGCTGCATATCTAAATTCCTTAGAAGGCAAAGGCGTACACGTCGTAACTGTCAACGACTACCTTGCAAAACGAGACACAGAATGGATGAGCAAATTATACAATTCTCTCGGGGTCTCTGTTGCATTTATCACGAATAACTTGACAGATGAAAAGAGGAAAGAGGCTTATAGTGCAGATATCGTATATTCAACAAACAACGAGCTTGCCTTTGATTACCTGCGGGACAACATGAAATTTTCTCAAGAGGATATGGTACAAAGAGGCTTCAATTACGCGATAGTAGACGAAGTAGACTCCATACTCATTGATGAAGCGCGGACTCCGCTTATTATTTCCGGTACGGTTGAGGAAAACAATCAGATATATAAGCACATAAACAAAATAGTAACTAAATTGGTTGATTCTGATTATGAGGTAGACGAAAAAAGTAGGGCAGTATTCCTCACTGAAGATGGCATTTCGCGAGTGGAGGAACTACTTCGGTCATACAATCTCATTCCTGAAAATTCCTCGCTCTATGATACTGGCAACATGATAATGACTCACTATATAGATCAAGCATTGCGTGCACATAAACTGTTTACTGCTGATAAAGATTATATAGTAAAGGATGGCAAGGTAGTAATTATCGATGAGTTTACTGGACGTATGATGGAGGGCAAGAGATATTCCGATGGTCTTCACCAGGCACTTGAAGCAAAAGAGAATCTTGAAATTCAGCATGAAAACCAAACTTTGGCATCGGTTACATTTCAGAACTACTTTCGTATGTATAATAAACTCTCTGGTATGACGGGAACAGCAGCAACAGAGGCAGAGGAGTTTCGCGATATATATAAGCTGAATGTAGTAAAAATTCCAACTAATGTGCCTGTAAAGAGAATAGATATTGATGATGAAATTTATGGCACAGAAAAAGAAAAATTTAATGCTGTGTTGAAGTTTATAGAAGAATGTCACAAACGCCTTCAGCCGGTCCTTGTTGGCACGGTTAGTATCGAAAACTCTGAAAAACTTTCTGCGCTTTTGCGAAGCCATTCTCTTAAGCACTCAGTGCTAAACGCTCGTTATCACGAACAAGAAGCGTATATAATAGCGCAAGCTGGAGTACCAGGAAGTATTACCATAGCAACTAATATGGCAGGACGTGGAACTGATATTCAGCTTGGTGGCAATGCTGAAATGATAGCAAAAGTGGAGCTAAATAAGATAAAAAATGCTGATGAAAGAGAAAAAAAATACCAAGAAATAGTCGAAAGAGTAAAAAAAGATAAGGAAATTGCCATAAAAGCTGGAGGTTTATGTGTGGTTGGAACCGAAAGACATGAAAGCAGGAGAATAGATGATCAATTACGTGGTCGCTCTGGTCGTCAGGGTGATCCTGGACTCTCTAAGTTCTTTTTGTCGCTTGAAGATGATTTAATGAGAATATTTGGCTCTGATAGAATGAGAAGTTTTTTGCAAAGAGTGGGGCTAAAGAACAACGAAGCTATCCATCATCCATGGATCAATAAGGCACTTGAGAAAGCGCAGAAGAAAGTTGAAGCTCGAAACTATGACGTGCGGAAATCTCTGCTTAAGTTTGATGACGTAATCAACAACCAACGCAGAGTTATTTTTAAGCAGAGAAATCATATTTTAGGCAATGAAATCAATGATTTGTTTGAAGTGTATAGTGAAGTAAATGAGAGTGTAATAGAAAGCATAGTGCAAGATGGTTATTACGAAGATTACATCGAAGATATTGCCAAAGAATTCCATATAAGATATGGGATAACACTTGATAAAGGAGACTTAGCGAAGTTTTTAAACAAACAAGAAGCTTTGGATTACATAAACAATAAAGTGCAAGAATTCTTCGCCGAAAAGGAAAGATATTTCAATAGTCAGCAAACCACAGGTTTGTGGAATACGGTAGTGAGGCAAGTGATGATCATGACGCTTGATCATTTATGGAGGGAACACCTTTCAATTCTGGAGAGCCTAAGACAAAGCATAAATTTGCGTGCCATGGGACAAAGAGATCCGCTTAATGAATTTAAACGCGAGGCTTTCTTGATGTTTGAGTCGATGCTTGAAAAGTGGAAGGAGCTTACCATCCATCGCCTAGCACACTTTAAGCTAGCAGACAACCAAGAAATAGGTAATAGGTTGCACCCTACTAAAAAGGATAGTTTCCCCAAAGTTTCAAGAAACGACAAATGCCCTTGTAACTCTGGGAAGAAATACAAACACTGCCACGGTGCGGTTACTGTGGTGAATTAGTAGCTGAGGGCCGTGTGTGCTCATCTATATTAACCTCACTTAACTCGCTATCCGGTAAACGTTCTGGTTTTATTTGTTGAGGAGGCCTAGATTCTTCCTCTGGTGGTTTTGTTTGTTTATTAGATATATGCTTTTTCACTACTCCGGCAAGCTTAATTACAATACCTACTCCAATTGCAGCTACAATTGGAAATAATAGTGCTATAACCCCTATAGATAACAAAGAATTTGCTGTAGTTGATAAAGACAATAAAGAATCTACCTTGGTTATTGGAGTAACGCCATATGCAACAAGACCAATTCCAGTTATAACGCTCCCAGTAAATAAGCCACCTAGGTACACAATTGCTTTTAGTGAACCACTCATATTACGATTATGTGGACCTGCGGATGGAGGAGTTGTGATGAGAGCTGCAATTAATGGTACTACGGAGATGCCGCCAACGATTCCACCTATTATCAGAGGTGAAAAACTAGTCAAAGTACTCAGTACAAGACCTATTAAAATGCTCACTATAGCCCCTATTATTGCCGCTATCTCCATCATCATTAAATAATTTAAACCAAACACTTTGCTCCTTTTTATACTTACAGTTTTTTTTAGGTTTATCTTGTACCCTAAAATTTATATAAGTATTTTATATGCTATAAACGGCATGTCAATTAATTTATTTTACAGGACTGGTTGTTCTCAGCTTAGACTTTGTTTCACGCTAGATATCAGGCCCCAAAAAGCCTATTATGGAGTTATAACGATCTAGAAACCATTGCCCTAAGAAAAATAAAGCCTATAGTGCGGTTACTGTGGTAAGGGCAGTTATAGATTAACAGTCGTCTCGTTACCCACAGTATTACAGCTAACCCTACTTAACGTGCTATTTAACGAATGCTCTGATGACTTATACGCAACCCCATAGGAAATTCTACCAACTATTAGCGCAGATGCTACAGTAATTCCAATGATTGCTAGCGCAGGTAATGCAGTAGTACAAACAAGTACTAATGGAGTTATGATAGCAGCTAATGTACCCACAATAATTCCCATTATGATAGCTCGAGGTTTATGAATGCGTGATGGGTCTGCACCATGGTCTAGTAGAAGTTTTGTTATTTTGGAATTGAAACCGCCTTCATAGGACAAAGGAGTTTGTCCACCTTTATCCTGTGCGTCAACATTTGCCCCTCTTTTTAATAGAACCTTTGCTATTTGTGTGTGTCCACGCTCAGCAGCATAATGCAAAGGAGTTTTTCCTTTTTCGTCTTGTAAATCAACCTTTGCTTTTCCTTGTAACAAGACTGTCACTACTTGTACCTGTTCACTCTCAGTAGCACAATTCAGATTATTTTTAGTAGCATGCAGAGGGGTTTCTCCATTTTTATCTTGCACGTCAGCACCTACCCCTCCTTTTAATAGAGCCTCTACTATTTGCGCATATCGATGCTCAGCAGCGCAACGTAAAGGAGTTTCCCCATATTTATTTTGTACATCAGTAATTGCTTGCCCCTCTAACAGAGATCTTACTATTTCTATAGCTTTGTAGTAAGCAGCACAATGTAAAGGAGCAAATCCCTCTTGGTCTTCCGCATTAACATTTGCTCTTTTTTGTATCAGAAATTTTACTATCTCTTCATTTTTTGACCCATGTCTAATAGCAAAATGCAAAGGGGTTTCTCCTGAGCTATTCTGTACGTCAACACTTATTCCTTTCTCTAGTAAAAGCTCTGCTACTCTTAAACTTCCCCACCTAGCAGCCCAATGCAAAGGTGAGTTCTTTTCATCACTGATATCAAACCCATTTTCTATTAGTAACTCTGTTAACTTTTCACAATCAAGCTTAACTGCCAGATATAGCAAATCACAATATGGAAACTTCTTTAAATCAAAATTATTTTCTTCTCATCGCTTACGATGCCATTCTAAACCTTCCTTAACTTGCTCATCTAAATTTTCTTCATTGAGCTTAGCTTCTATTTCAGCTTTTATTTTATCGGCTATATTCTCCTTGTTCAGATTTTGGCTACAATCGACTGCTAATAGTATTCTATCTAATTCCTGCATTTTTTCCTCCAAGCTATAAATTTATTATGGCATATTATAAACCCAATGTCAAGTCTTGGATAACGCGAAGAAACTAATTAGCGCTCTTTATCATCAGTATCATTTTCAGCGAAAGCTTCTTCCCATGTGCCTTGGGTTGCTGCGCGGCTATATTCTGTTACTCTATTTTCAAAAAAATTCGTGTGTTCCACACCATTTAGTATTTCGTCAAGCCACGGAAGGGGATTATCATTAATGTCATATATGGGTTTCAGGCCTAATTGCGTTAACCGTCTGTTTGCTATATAGCGTATATAATTGCGCACTTCTTCTGCAGATAGTCCTTCAACGTCCCCTAAATCAAAAGCAAGCTTTATAAATTCGTCTTCAAGCCCGACAATAGTGTGACATGCAGAATATAATTCCTCTTTAAACTCGTCATTCCAAATTTCATTATTCTCTTTAATAAACGTGTTGAATAAATTGATAATCGAGTTGGTGTGCAAAGTTTCATCACGTGCTGACCAAGCAATTATTTGCCCCATGCCTTTCATTTTCCCAAAACGTTGAAAATTGAGCAAAATTGCAAATGATGCGAATAACTGCAATCCTTCAGTAAATGCACCAAATACTGCTAGAGTTTTAGCTACATGTTTTTTATCGTGTTTTTTACTTTCCTCGAATTCTAACATGTATTCATACTTCTTCCTCATAGCATCATACTTCAAGAACGCTTGATATTCACTTTCCGGCATGCCAATTGTGTCTAAAAGGTATGAGTAGGCTGCAATGTGTATGGTTTCCATGTTGGAAAAGCTGGCAAGCATCATGCATATTTCTGTTGGCTTAAATATATTTGAATAATGCCTCATATAGCAGTTATTTACTTCAATGTCCGCTTGAGTAAAGAACCTAAAAATCTGAGTGAGTAGGTTTTTCTCCACATTCGAAAGTTTAGTTTTCCAATCTTTTACATCGTCAGCAAGCGGAACTTCTTCCGGTATCCAATGTATTCTTTGTTGCTGTAACCACGCATCATATGCCCAAGGGTAGTTGAAGGGCTTATATATTGGATCTGCTTTTAATAATGACATAGAACACCTAATTGTTTTCTGAAGTAAATATTATATTAAGCGATATCAAAAATCAGTCAATTTAACTTTTGCAAAATTTGACTACAGGTAGCTTATTAGTGTATTGTAATTTCACAACGATTTATCAAAAAAAATGCGAGCATTAATATTTCTTGTTTTACTATCTCTAGTAAGCTGTACACACACTATTCACAATCACGGGGCTCCAGGCATCAGCGTTGAATTATGGAACAAGATAAAAGTAGGTGATAATAAAGAAAAAGTGGTCCACACTTTAGGGTCGCCAACATTAGTATCTAAATTTGATGAAAATGCTTGGTATTATATCTCATATAAAATTAAACAATCTAATTTCTTAGGGAAAAGAAAGTATAGCAGCAAGTCTTTGCAAATCTCGTTCGATCAGGATGATAGAGTTACAGATATAAAAGAAATTAACGTTGCAG
The DNA here is from genome assembly GCF_023661085.1 of Wolbachia pipientis. GTDB lineage: Bacteria > Pseudomonadota > Alphaproteobacteria > Rickettsiales > Anaplasmataceae > Wolbachia. The sequence continues at coordinate 1,089 of NZ_JAHDJT010000045.1, read as the reverse complement.
AGAGATCTTTAGCTGTTATTGATTGAAATCTGCTGACTATAGAGTTTTCCTGTAAGGAAGGTACCTTCCTTACACTGGTTCCCTTATGACGGTGTCATGAAGATACCCCCTTCTTCTGTCATTCAAGTAGCTCCGACACTGGGATGGCTTTATTGCACGGCAACTAAAAAACCTAGCGGTTACTGACAAAGTTCGTTATAAAGTAGCTATTTAACTACTGAGGAAAAAATATGTCACACACAAAAGGTCAACTCAGTAGTTTCTTTTTCTGCTAAACACACCACTTCAAACTAACTTGACGCTTGTATTTCTGCAGGGATTTCAAGCTATGATCCTAATACCAAATATCATTACCATCTGAATAATAATGATTATCAGATTCATAATCCCTGACGTCTTCATAATGATGTGTAATAATATTATCAATATCAATTATTTTGCAATCAGAAACAATATCAGGAATATAATCAGGACCAATTATCTCTGTCATAGAATTAATAGCGTGTTCATAATCAACATCAACTACCTTTTTCATAGAATCGATAGCTTCTCTTAAGGAAATTTGCGGATTATTCCTCAAGATTTCTTCCAAGCCTTTAACAAAATAACATTGATAATCTTTAATAATATAACTTTCCCCTTTAACGTTTATTTGATAACGTGCGTCGAAAAGCAAACCCAGTTTATTTTCACAAACGTATCTAGTGTGTAGCTGATCAAATTTAGAACTTAGCTTCTGCAATTCACTAGAATATTTCTCTATTTCCTTGCTTGATAGTTCTGGACGAAATTCTTGAATTAGTGAATATATTAACTTATTGTACATAATTGTTTCTTATATAATATATTAAAAATTACTATAAACTTATTATACTATGTGATTTTAAAACTGCAAGCTAAAATAATCATATTGGTATATTATACTAAATCTCAATGGTAAATTGAAAAGTTTCTCTACGATTAGAGGTTTAGCGAACTTATCTTGTTTGATAACGAAAGTTGGTGTAACCTTTATGCTTAAGAAATTTACCAAACAGGGAAAAAAGACAATAAAACCCCGAGGTAGCTAGTTATTCCACTCTCTATTTT
>NZ_JAHDJT010000044.1 GCF_023661085.1 Wolbachia pipientis | reverse complement strand
AGTGCTTTCACTTTAGCTTTCGATTCATTCTTTGCAATAACAAATACATTTTTATGCAACTCCTTAAATTTTTTACTATCGTAACCACCAAGGTTGACAAAATAAAGCTTTTCTTCAACGTGGGTAGGTTGTCTCGTTAAGGTAATATTATAATCTTCAGCACTTTCTAATATACCCCAAGCATCAATATGGAAACCTTTTCTTACACTCCACCATTTTGCTTTTACTTCTTCATAAGTATCTTCGATCTTTTCTGCTACTACAAAAAATATATCATGTAGCTCGATTAAAGAGGTTTCAGTTTTACCTCCAACATATATGACAAATATTTTCATGATACATGCCTCCTACTTTTATTCTCTTTATCATACTAAGTCTGTTCATTAAAAAATCAACAAAAATTAAGAATTTTTAGATGATGAAGTAAAACAGGAATAGATTAGACTTCTTGCATAACTGAGGAAATAATACCAAAAGTAATATTAGTGAAGGTATGAAATTTGAACAAATAAGTAAACTAGATGAAGAGGAGTTTCGAAGATTAACAGAAGTAAAAAGAAAAACATTCGAAAAAATAACAGAAATTTTAATGGAGTAAGAAAAAGGCAAGAGGAGGAAAACCAAATAAACAATGCATGTTTGTTAATGGCGCTAGAATATTTGCGTGACATATTTCATATTGGTATGGAATAAGCTAAAGTGCCTGTTATCGGTTGGATTGAGGATACGTTAATAAAACATTTACACTTCTGGAAGAAAAAGAGCTATTAGATTCGAATGTAGAGTATTAGGTTCTGGATAGTAGATGGAACAGAAATATCAATAGAGAGGCCAAAAAAAATTGGAATTATCCATATGAATTATGAAAGAGGTCTAATATAAATTTATTAATTTACATATGTATTATAATACACTATAAATAGGTAAATAATATGTATGTATGAGTGAGGTTAAATTAAATAGTAAAGAGAATTCTAACGACTTAGTATATCAAAATCAAGGGTCATTAGTAATTAACTATTGGCAAGACAGAAGTGATGACAAAAAAATCCTTGAAGGTAAAGCGGAAAATACAGATGAATATGATATAAAAAATAAAAAGCTTGCTCAAGAATGCGCTGAATTTGTGTTGCAAGATCTAAACAATCATAATTCTGGTGACACGCACTCACAGTTAGAGGATGATCCATACCAAACAAAAGATGATAATCAGCAAACCTTTTTCTTTGAAGAAAGTTCACTCTTAATTGAGCAAGAAGTAACTTTAATTGAAAATGAAAGGAAGCTGATTAGTGAGTTTTATAAAGAAATGCAAGACGCTAAAAGCAAAGCTAATACAAAAAGTGCTTTAGAATATATTAAATCCATAACGGATAAATATTTAGAGAGAGGGATAAGAATAAACTCATACTGTGATAATGATGGTGAGGTTATAGTAAATTTAATATTTAAAGAAATCGCAGGTGTTCTCGATAATATTGTATTTATAAACTCCCGCACTGTAGCTCCTGAAATGCAGCCCTATGATTCTTCTGATGATGATGAAGAAGATTACTACAACTTGGATATCATAAGAGAGATTGCTCATGGTTTATTACAAAAAGGAGGAAAAGTAAAAGAGAGCCTCTTTTATCATGATAGGATAAGATATTCGACCACTGCTTTTATAGATAACAATTCTTATAAACAATTTGATGAATATCTCATTGAACAGTATAAAGAAATGAAAAAAAAGTTAAAGGATATAGCATATGAGTGTATTGTAAACAAGAGCGAGCAAACTCAAGACAAATTAGAAGTAGAGATTGATAATATCTACTTTTATATAAGATATCCACAAACTAGTATAATTGAACCCGTAAAAATCATAGCCAATCAAGAAATAATAGATCGAGGACTCAGAGTTCACATATTAAAAATAGGAAAAAGTACAGTAAAAATTGATAATAGAGGAGAAAAAAGAAATTATGTAGATCTTACAGAAGGTAGTGATGTGGTATTAACTTTCTATACTAGTTTGGGAGAATTAGAAGTTAGATTATATCCTCATGAAACAGATAAAAACTTGATAAGAGTAGAAGTGAGTGATGAAGATCTACTGGAGGACATAGAAAGTTATAATGAAGAAATAGGACAAAATTGCTTATTGGGAGGTTTATCAGTTATTGAAGCTATAAACCGAGGTTTTTTTGTTAGATCTAGTGGATTAATGCGTCCTGAAGTAATAAGCGAGTCTAAAAACAAAAAGGTTTCATGGGCAGAACGTGAAGAGTTAAGAAGGGTTTCTAGGGAGGAAATTACTAGGTAGAAAGTATTAACTTTGCCTTAGCGTATTTATTATACAGGTAGTACAAAGCCATTTTTACACTCATATATCGTCAATAATCTATTAACAATTCCTATGGTATAATCAATTTTGAAGGCTTTAGTAAAGGGGGAGTATGACAAAAGCAAATCCAATAGTTACATTAAAGTGTGTGATTCATATAGGTTATTACAATAAAAGTGTCAGAGGAAATAAAAATCTGGACTTGTGGTAGTATATATACATTATTACAATCGTGACAGAAAATTTACCAATAAAAAGCAAGTGGATTCTAAAATCAAGTTACGTTTAAATTGGATAAAACTATATAAAAAACTAGGCCATGCAGGAAAAGTATGCCAACACTATAACATTTCACGCTTTACCTTGCGCAAATGGTATAAACGTTACGAGGAACTCGGTGAAAAAGGATTAGAGAATTTTAGTAGTAGGCCCAAAACCTCGCCTTTACAAAAAATTAATGCATCAAATGAGCAGCTTATCCTCGACCTAAGAAAAGCCAGAAAATTGGGAGCAAGACGCATTCAAACTGAATTAAAACGATTATACAGTTTCTCCTGTTCGTTGGCTACTATACACAAAGTTTTCAAAAAACATAATGTCTGTCTCTTGCGTATTAAACGTCACTATCGAAAACAAATAAAGCGTTATAACTGTAAAATACCAGGGGAGCGTATACAGATGGATGTATGCAAATAGCATCTGGGCTTTATCAATATACTGCCATAGATGACTGTACACGTTATAAAGTTGTTGCTTTATATTCAAGACGCACTGCAAAAAATACTCTTGATTTCCTTACACAACTACGAGAAAGGATACCTTTTTATTGTCAAAGAATTCAGACTGATAGAGGACAGGAATTTTTTGCTTATGAGGTGCAAGAATGTTTGAAGGAATGGAAAATTAAATTTCGTCCTATTAAGCCGTTTTCCCCACACTTAAATGGTAAAGTGGAAAGAGCACAGCGTACAGACTTAGATGAGTTTTACAGCAGTGTTACCATCAAGAGCTCTGAATTGCAAATTAAACTTAGGGATTGGGAAGAGTATTATAATAAACACCGCCCTCATAGTGCTCTTCAAGGAAAAACTCCTTGGGAAAAATATAAGGAACTGGAAAATACGATTCCTTGCTTAAGTGAAGTGCAAAGAAACTATATCTTATCAAAAGAGTCATTTGTCATGCAAAATTATAAACACAATCAGAGACTACAATCACTTCAAAAATGCAAATCTCTTAACAAGCCAACTAGTTCAGACTCAATCTGACAAGTCAATTGTAATAACCTCTATGAATCACACAGTTGATTTGATGATTTTTCGTATATACGGATTTCCTTCACTATAAAAACATGGTTCTATTTCAGCAGAAAAGGGTTGTTATGTGAGTTTGACTCTTGCTCAATAATTTGCTCTGGTTTCATATGTAATTCAACCACTATGGATTGAAATCCAAAGATTGAGAGAGAGCATAGAATGCTAACTTTTGACTTGAAAGTCACCAAATTTATCTTCTTTTTTAGAGTGATTTTCAATATAATTTTTTATCATTTCGTCAGTTACGTTTCCGCTAGTCCTGACAAAGTAGCCTACTGCCCACAAGTGTTTCCCCCAGTATCTTTTTCTCAGCTCTGGAAAGTTTTGCTGGATTTTTCTGGAACTTTTTCCTTTTATTAACTGCACTAACTTACTAATACTTAAGTATGGGGGTACAGAAACGTATACATGTACATGACTTGACGCAACTCTACCTCTGATAATTTCTACTTGATTATCCCTACATACTTCTTGTACAACTTCTTTAGTTTTCTGCCCAATATCTCCAACTAATACTGGATATCGATATTTTGTTATCCACACTATGTGATATGTACATTCATATACAGAGTGACTACTTTTTCTATAATATTCCACATTCTTTCAAATTTTTCACCTTAAAATTATATGCTTGAAAGGATGGACTTCAAGTCCAGGGTTTTTCTCCCAAATTTGGGACAATTAAAAATCTTTACTATTTATATTAATATACTCATATAATTTAATGTCAGTTTTTGTCACGCTGGTTTACATCAAGACTATTTTTAACCTCTTCAACATCTGCTGCTGCATTAGAAGTCCTTCATATTTTGCAATAGTGGTTTCCTTATAAATCCTTGAGTTTTTTTTGCAACAGCTTTTCCTATTATTTTCGATGTTTTCATCTCCTCTTGTTAAACAATGCAATCAAGACCATAAAATTTCTCCAATTGCTCACTCCACAGCATCGGTATTTCTCTCAAATCAACTAATTTCAAACCTCTCGGTTGTCTCCCATTTACTATGTCTTCTTTAATTTTTGGTGCTAAATAATTCAGCCTCAAAATTTGCTGTATACGTCTTGTACCTACGTTTATTTTCTTACTCAGCTCTTTCACACTTCTATATTTTCCTGCCTCCAGTTGACGTTTCCATAAATGAGCTCTCACCACTGCTTTGAGTAACGCATTGTTTGTTTTTCCTTCTGGTTCTACTACTGTGCATTTGTTTCCTTTCTTCTTTAAATTCATTAGTATAAATTTTTCCTCTGATTCAGAACACACTTCTATTCCATCTTCTTTTACCATTACTCCCTTTATTAACTTTTTCACTACTTCTTTCTGTTCTCTGAAACTTAAATTTTTCCATTTTTCTTCCCTCTTTTCTTTCCAATTTTCATATAGCTGCTCTGTCTTCCTCATCACTTCTTTTTCTACTTCTCCGGCTACTACTGTTCGGTTTACTGATTCACAATTCTTTCCTCTTAAATGATTATTGCACACGTAATATCGGTACCTTTTATTCTCCTTTTTTGAGTACGTCAGCGTCATATTTACACCACAGCTCTTGCACTTAATTATTCCCCTAAGCAATGCTTCCTCATATTTTGCTTTTTTATATGGTTGATTCTTTATTAATTCTTGTGCTTTTTGCCATTTTTCTTCTTCTATTATCGCTTCATGTTTTCCTTCATATTGTTTCTCGTAATGTCTTGTTTTTCCCATATATATTGGGTTTGTTATTATTCTTCTCACCGTCGCTTTCTTAAAGATATCTGATTTCCCTTTCGTACGGTACCCTTGGCTATTTAACTCTCTTGCCAGTTCTGCCATTGACTTCAACTCCAAATATCTTTCAAATATGTGCCCTACTATTTTCGCTTCTTTTTCATTTATTATTAATTCTTTATCTTTTACATCATATCCAAGCGGCACAGTTCCCCCCATCCACAATCCCTGCTCCTTTGATGTTGCTATTTTATTTTTTACCCTTTCTACGATCATTTCTCTTTCTAGTTGTGCTGCTCCTGATAATACCGTTTGTACGAACTTTCCCATTGGCGTATTATTGTCAAATATCTGCGTTACTGCTACAAAATTTACTCGGTGCCTTCTAAAAAATGATGTTACTTCGATGCTGTCTTTTGTTTCCCTTGATAGCCTATCCAGAGTATATACTACTACACAATCTATCTCTCCTCCTTTCACATCTGCAAATAATTCCTTTATCGCTGGTCTTTCTAAATTCTTTCCTGAGAAGCCTCCATCGTCGTACCTTTTGGTCAATACTACCCAGCCCTCTCTGCTTTTTATGTACTTTTCACATGCTACCCGTTGTGCATCAAGACTATTAAACTTTTGTTCTAGTCCGTCTTCATTTGATTTTCTCGTATATATCACACATCTTACTTCTTTTAGCATTTTCAACTTCCATTTTTATCACGCATCCCAAATAATAAAGGTCCGTTGTAGCTCATTCCCATTATTTTTCCTGCCACTGCTGACAATGATGTATAAAACTCTTCTTTGTAGATTAAACCCTTATCTGTTACCATCACCGCATGCGTTTCTTCCCCTCTCTCTAGTATTAATTCTGTCCCTTCTACTGGTAATTTATCGCTACTTATTCTTTTTCCTTTCTCTAGCCGATCTGCCAGATACTCTAGTCTTTTTGTCCCCTTTCTTGACATTTCTCCATACGCTTTTTCCTGCATTCTATAAGCTAATCTCGGTATCAGATATTTCTTTGAGTATCTAGGCGCTTCTTCTCCATATACCTTCTTCCATATTTTTCTCAGCTCACCCAAAGGTTTTCTCTCTAAATTCATTACTTTCTTTTCTATTTCTTCCTCCATATTTTTAGCCTTTCATAAATAACTTTTCAATTCTGTCTATTTCTTTCTTCAATACTTCAGTTACTTCTTTACTGGTTTTCGCATAATCCATCGCTGTCATTCCAAATTTATCCGCTTGCTCTATTTCTCCTCCAGCTTTCACTAGCTCCTCCACTATTTCTTTTTCACCTACCATGCACGCAAGGTGTAGAGGTATGCATTTATTTCCATATTCCTCAGCATTTACGTCTGCTCCTGATTTTATCAATTCCCTCACGATTTCTAGACGTTTCTCCGTTACCGCTAGGTGCAGTGCTGTGTATCCTTCTATATCTTTAGCATTCACATTCGCTCCTTTTTCGACTAATAACTCCACTGTTTTTACCTCTACTACATAATGTAGAGCTGTTCTTCCATTCTTGTCTCTTGCATAAATATTTTTATATGAGTTCTCTAATAGTGACTCCTCTTTTCCTTTTTTACTCATGACCTACCTCACCTTTTCTTTGAATTTAAATCCCTTTTCTAAGCCCTCCTTTTCACCACCTCATCTATCATCTCATTTACTTGGCTCATTATTTTGCTTGCTAAATTTTCACATTCTTCCTTTATTAGTGATTTGTCTCTCTTTCTTATTTCTTCTATCTCTATTATTTTTAGCTCCGGCATATAGCTCCCATTCAGCATGTCTGCTATTTCTCCCACTATCCTCTCTATTCCATAGCACGTCAGTTCTCTACTTTTTGTTATTCCTCCTTTTTCTCTCAGAAATTTACTCGCCCTTTCACTCTCTTTGCTATCACATAGACGATACTTTTCACTTTCCCAAATGTAATACATTGGTGTTGCACCATATTTATTCAGTTGATTAACCTCAGCTCCTGCTTTTACTAGCTCTTTTATTATTTCAACTCCTGCTCCTCCTATTTTGCATGCAGAGTGTAGTGGCGTACATCCAGTGACATATTGAGTGGCATTTACTTCTGCTCCTTCCCTTAGCAGCACTTTTACATTTTCTAAACTCTTTGCGAATACTGCACAGTGTAGAGGTGTATAACCATTTTTATCTCTTGCATTTACCTCTGCTCCTTTTTTTATTAATAATCTCACTGTTTTGTAATCAGAGATTTCTACTGCTTGATGCAAGATCGTCTCTCCTTCTTCATTTCTTTTATTAATATCTTTACTTGATACTTCTTTAAAAAACTTACTCTTGCTAAAACTCATTTCATACCTCACAAAATTAGCTTTTCTAGCGCCAGACAAATTTCTTATATTTACCTGCTGCTATTCAAGTCATGTCCTTTTTAGCATGAGAAAGCAAGTCCTTTTCTTTTTATTTCATACACTTTTACCTATTATTAATATAATATATGAGGATCTAAATATAAGTATTTAACTTATTATACACATTACTTGACTATTTTTCCAACTTCTGTGCAAATGTCGATGTTCGTGCCACTTCAGTACTCCCGGGTAAAATACTAAAATGTGCTTTTCTAATTCGTGTATTGAGTCTTTTTGCTCTGAATCCAAATCATTTTTATAGTAAACGTTGTGTTCTGCTAAAACATATTTTCTGACCTTCTGATCTGTATAATTTTCTACTTTATAGTTGTGAGTAACGCTAAACCTTTCTAAAATTGGTTTGTGTTTTAAATTCCAACGTTGCCATGAAAGTTTATCGCTTCCCAATACAAATTTATTTCCTCTTTCTTCTACGCTACTTACTGGAAAGCACGTATTTATGTCTCCTAAATCCCAACTGTCTGATAATACTATCTGCGCTTTTGCAAATTTAATCGATGGTAATAAACTCTGTGGTAATGGATATAGTGCTTTTAAGTTGTAACACAAATGATCTCTTTCATAGATGCCTTTATAATCCCTTGTGTGAGGCTCGGTTTCTCCAAGGATTGCTACATCTAGGCGATATATATCATTGCTTAAAGCTCGTTCATAATGATCGCGTAGATAGTTTTCTATAATCCTAATAACTGGACCACTAGACCTGAAAAAATTTACTCTTCCAAATGATAACACTGGTCCATCTTTTTCTATTTTTACCCCTGAATAATCAGAAAGAAGATCTCCAAATAAACTCTCATCCAATATAAATCTCTGCACATTATAATAATCGTTAAAAATCCTCATCAATCTGGATCTTACAGGCAGTGATAGTTTTGCCAGCTCTACTACTGCATCTACGAAGAAGTCATTTGGTACCTCTTTTATCCCTACTTGCAACTCAAAAAAGTGTTTACCGGGTGGCTCTTCAATAATTGTAATATCTTCTATATTTGCCCATTTTAATGCTATTTTCAGTGAGGCAGGTGTTCCACGGAGTCTTTGAAATTTTACTCCTTCTTTTATCGATTTCTTCTTATCCTTCACCCATGATAGAATTTCTTCTAACCCGTATTCTTCAACCAACCACGGCAATATTTTTTCCCCTGGGCTAAATTTAAACCCTCTTATCCTGCTTGGATCAACTTTATAATCAATTGCATTAACCAGTGCTTGCTCTTGCTTTGTTGCGTTTGGCGGTAATAAACTTTTCATTTGTCTTTTCTTTCAAGTTGCTTTAATTTCCTTTATTTAGGTAGCTTATGAGTAAGCAAGAGATCATTGCAGAACTGATCAAAAATAAAGATGTTCTTAATATCAAAAACACTTTCCTTAATATTTGACCATATTATCCATACTTTAAAAAACAAATTACAACTTCTGGAAGAAAATCAATACTTTCCTCTCCCTAACATTGGATCCAGTAAACCTTAAACCACTTATTGCACGCAATCCCCTCACTGGTACGATTCCACAAAACAAAAAAATACGTTTTAAATCCTATCTAACTTGACGTAGCCAAGCACTGCACACTCATTCCCCAGAACCACAACATCCTCTCTTGGCTCGATTAATTCTACGTTTTCTACACCCTCTACAAACAAATTTGCTATTATCCAAGATCTTGTAACATTCCATCCCAGCCTTCTATTTGCTTCAAACTTCTTAATGAACTGCTTCTTGATTTCCTCCTTCGATATTACAGGACTTATGCTCATTCTGCTGTGAATATCTATTTCCGTAATATTGCAACCAATTACTGT
>NZ_JAHDJT010000043.1 GCF_023661085.1 Wolbachia pipientis | reverse complement strand
GTTGAGGATAAAAACGCCGATATTTGAGGTACATATAAATAATTAGCCACCGACCAGGGCTTCTTTTGCCTTTTTTCGTTTGATAAACTTTTTAATGTTTAGATCAGTGCGATTTAGGAGCAACAGCGTTACAAAAAACACCAATACTTAAAATCTAGTTCTAATGACTATTCCAAATCCTCTGTGCTATGATATTTGTGAGTATCCGGTATAATACTCGATTGGTTAATTTAAATAGATAGATGACTTCATCTATAAAAATATTTTTTACCTCGTTTATTTTTGGATTTATTCTTTCCCCCTATTTTATAAAACTTCTAAAAAAAGTATGCAAAAATGGACAGCCAATCAGGTTGTATGGACCAGAAAGTCATTTAATGACAAAAAAAAATACCCCTACCATGGGCGGGATAGTAATACTGATTTCTTCCTTACTACCAATCCTACTTTGGACTCAACTAACGCCAGAAATTCTATTGCTGGTACTTATAACTCTGTTTTTTGCCCTGATTGGATTTATTGATGATTATCTAAAATTAAAAGCAAATAACCATCGAGGTTTAAGCGCAAAAACCAAAATACTTATCCAATTTGTTGTCACTCTGATTGGTATGTCCATATTTAAGCTATATTTTGCTGAGGACTTTGCAAAAACGTTCCTAGTTAAAGGAATAATGATCGACTTTGGCTGCCTATATGTTCCGTTTGCTGCGTTTGTGATTGTCGGCTCTTCTAATGCTGTAAATATTACAGATGGTCTAGACGGCCTTGCTGCAACTCAAGTTATCACTTCTTTTGTTTCTTTAGGACTAGTTGCGTACATAACTCAAGCAAACGTAAACATTATTTTATTCTGTATTGCATTTGTAGGAGCAATTTTAAGTTTCTTGTGGTTTAACGCACACCCGGCAAAAATGTTTATGGGTGATGTTGGCAGTTTATCAATCGGTGCAGCTTTGGGACTAATCAGTGTTCTCATTAAAAGGGAAGTATTTTTCGCTGTTATTGGAATAATTTTTGTAATAGAAACACTATCTGTAATTCTCCAGGTATTATATTTTAAATATACAAAGCTTAAGCATGGGAAGGGAAGGAGGATTTTTCTTATGGCACCAATACACCACCATTTTGAAAAGAAGGGATGGTCAGAAAATGAAATAGTTATGAAATTTTGGATAATTGCCATTACCTGTTCAATCTTTACTGTAGCTTTCTTGTTATAAAAACTTATGGCATACCCAGATTTCACATTAGAAAATAAATTATCAGGAGTGATAGCAGGAGTGGACGAAGTTGGAAGGGGTCCGCTAGCTGGTCCTGTAATGTCTGCAGCAGTAGTATTCACCGATAGAAATATAATCATTGAAGGAATTAATGACTCAAAAAAGTTGACTGCTAAAAACAGGCAAGTTCTATACGAAAAGATAACGTCTGTTGCAAAATTTGGTATAGGAATGGCAAGTGTTGAAGAAATAAATTCATACAACATTTTACAAGCAACGAAACTTTCAATGCAACGTGCATTGACAAACTTAGGTCTAGAATTAGATTATGTGCTGGTTGATGGTAATCAATCACCTAAAGTAAAATGGCAGGTTAGGTCCATAGTAAGCGGTGATAGTTTGAGTATATCAATTGCAGCCGCTTCAATTATCGCAAAAGTGACAAGAGATAAGCTGATGCAAGAGTTGCATGATCAACATCCAGAATATAATTGGTATAAAAATAAAGGATATGGGACAAAAGAGCACATAGATGCTATAAACCTCCACGGTATTACAGAACATCATAGAAGAAACTTTGCACCTATCTCACACTTTGTTGAACAAATGCCTTGAGCTTAGCTAGGTAGAAATGACATCCGTTCAACGCAAAACAGATGTGGCAAGCCTATAGCTCACTTACGTATTTTGTGATCTCAGCTGTGATTTTATCAGATTGACTTTCATCCGAATTTAGATCAGCTGCAAAGTGTGTGACATATTTTCCTCCAGGGCCAATAAGATATATTATTGAAGAATGGTTAATTTCCTCTTCCCCACCAACTTTGCTAGCATATACTTTATAATTTGCAATTACTTCGTCTATTTTCTCTCTCTCACCGGTCAGCATTTGTATCCTATGATCAAATTGCTGCTGAAATTCTTTGAGTTTTTCCGTGCTATCGCGTTCAGGGTCAATTGTTATAAAAAACGTTTGTAGCTTGTTATTAGTTTTCTCATCTAGCTTTGCAAGTGTTTCTGAAATTATTCCAAGATTCATAGGGCAAATCTTTTTACATGAAGAAAATCCGAAGAAAATCATCATATACTTATCTTTAAAATCACTACTACGTATGATCTGTCCATCTTGATTAATCAAAGAAAAATCTCCTCCTATCTTGACTTCTGCGTTGTGAATCACTGCTGGAGCAAATATGCCTTTTTTAGTGAAATAACAATAACCAAGAAAAATGGCTGCTAATGTTACTATTACACTAGACAATAACCTTGCAAACTTTAGCATTTAGAGAGCACATAGTAAAATTAAATTGTATCTTCATTTATTGACCCATTCAATAAATTTCTTCCAAAGTGGATTGTTAATTTTATCCAACAGCTTTCTATGTTCATTAACTTCTTCATTACTTGGTGAGTGTTCCCTACGAGCTAAATTACGTACTTTGTGCTGAATGGCTGTGGAGTTGTTATCCTGCTCACATTGATTATCAAACAAGAAAGTTTGTAACCCTCCTGTGAGCTCAACATATACTTTTGCAAGCAACTGAGCGTCAATTAGTGCTCCGTGTAATTCTCTATTCTCCAACGATATATCAAAACGCTTACATAATGCACTTAGAGATGCGGGTGAACCTGCAAACTTTTTTCTCGTAAGTGGCAATGTATCCAGCACTCTGTCTGAAGAGATTAATCCAGCACTCAATTTACCCAACTCCATATTAAGGAACTTGATATCAAACTCAGCGTTGTGAATTATCAAAATATCGTTAGATATAAAGTCAAGAAACTCTAATGCAATATCTGGAAATAATGGTTTATCTTCTAAAAACTCTTCACTAATGCCGTGAATCTTAAATGAGTGGTAAGGTATACCTCTTTCTGGATTGATATACCGATGGAATACTTTACCTGTCGGGATGCGATTAATTAGTTCCACACACCCTATTTCAATAATCCGGTGACCAGATTCGATATCCAAACCAGTAGTTTCAGTATCAAGTACTATTTCGCGTAATTTATTTTCCATGTTCATAGAATTATTCATACTTTACGTTCGTTTTACCATCATCTGCCTTTTTATAGTTTACGGAAGTAAGCAACCAGCTTGGGTTTGATGAAGTAATATTTTTTTTGAATTGCCAAACATCCTCAACTTTATTGATAGTGGATGTGCTACCTGATATAATATCTCCCTTGTCATTCTTAACAAAGTTAATTTGCTCTGAAAGGAAATATACTGCAATAAACACTACATTTTTTACTAGTTTTATTTCTAAAATCTTTTGTGAAACAATAGAAACAATTATAGATTCTTGTATCTCTTTACGATGTCTGATCTTCTCTGCAAAATTGTTGTATAAGTCTTTATCCAAGAGAGGTTTTAACTGAGACAGATTTCCTTGATTGAAATATTTTATTATTAATTCGAAAGCTATGCTTGAACCTTCCATGAAATGGGAAACGGAGAAATCTTTATTTTTTTGTAATATTTGCTCATAAGTAGCTTTTATTGCATTTTTGTCGTTGCTATCGATGTAATCTTCAATGTTTTCTACTACATCTTCTCTACTTTGGCTTATATCAAGTGCACTAGTCAGTTTTGTTAGATTGAGGTTTGTTGATTTTCCTAAAGAATTGTACAACCGTGAAAAAATGAATGCCGCCAATAAAGCATATATTACGAGCTCTATCATAGTAACTCAACCCCCTAGCATATAAAGTACCTGAACATTATTAATTATTAATGAAAATGGCTTATCCTATCTGTAATTTAGGTTTGCTATTCATCTATAAATGGTTATATTGTACAAGAAAGTGTTAAATACTTCAACTTATATTATAAGGAGACGCAAAAAATGTCACAACACAAAATGAAAATTCATGGTCAGTATATTAAAGATCTATCGTTTGAAAATCCGAATTCACCATTTCTCTCTGCAAAAGAAGTTCCAGGCATTAATGTAATGGTTAATATCAATTCAGTGAAATTGGAAGGAGCTGAAGGCGAGGAAGGAGAGAATGAAGAAAAATCTTTCCATGAAATTACTTTGCATATAGAAGCCAAAGCAACGGTAAAAGATGAGAACATAAAAGATGGTATTGCTTTCATTTGTGAAACGAAATATTGTGGTATTTTTTCAATAGAAAACTTTGCAGAGCTAAGTGCAGAAGAAATAAGGCAAGCTTTATTTATTGGTGGGCCTACTTTTCTTTTTCCTTTTGCGAGAGAAATAATTGCAAGGGTTACAAGTAGTGGTGGGTTTCCTTCACTTATGCTAGATCCTATAGATTTTGAAGCTATGTATAAGCAGCAGAGTCAACAACAAAAAAGTACTGCGAGCAATGAGAATTTTAACTGATACAGCACTACTTCGTTATTCCGGTGTATGAGATGATTTTGTTGCATAGCAAATTAAGATGCTCCAACGCTTTTAATAGTTAAGTCTTTTTAAAGATATCCCTTTTGTATTACAGCTAAGTTTATAAAATAATTGACAATGTTAATTTTCTAGTTTATAAGTAGATTTTTGACCAAAGGAGGTATAAAGTTTGATTGAAGTATCAGTTCATTATGGTGATGTAGATAGAGCTTTTCCAGTATTGAAAAAAACAATTCAAAAAGAAGGAAGAGGGATAAAAATGAAAAAGCAATACCATGAAAAGAAATCAGAAAAGAGAGCTAAAAAGAAAGCTGAAGCTAAAAAAAAGAGGCGCCAACAAGAGACTACAAGACAGCCTTATGGTTGGTAGTTTTTAATAGAGTTTATCATTGGTTGTTTTATGAATATTCACGAGTATCAAGCGAAAGAGATTTTGCGCAAATTTAATGTTCCAGTGCCAAAGGGTTTCGTTACTACATCTGCAGAAGAAATAGAGACTCAAATGGATCAGTTAAAATCTGACGTGCTTGTGGTTAAAGCTCAAATTCACGCAGGTGGCAGAGGCAAAGCTGGTGGTGTAAAGTTGGCAAAGTCGGCTGAAGAAGCCAAGCAGTTTGTAAAGTCTATGCTTGGCATGACTTTAATTACTCACCAAACAGGACCAAAAGGGCAGCAAGTAAGGAGAGTATACATTGAGGAAGGCTCAAGCATTAAGAAAGAGTATTATTTAAGCCTAGTAGTTGATTCCAAGCTCAGTAGACCAACATTCATATTTTCCTCAGAAGGTGGAATAGATATTGAAGAAGTTGCAAAAAATTCTCCTACAAAAATTGTAAAATTTGATATTGATTACACTGCTGGTTTTACCAGTTTTGATAGCAGCAAGTTAAGCAACAGTTTGAATTTGAGCCCAGAACAAATAAAAAAAATAACAAATGTTGCAAAAAATATATATGATGCATTTATTGCAACTGATGCAAGCCAAATAGAGATTAATCCACTAGTTGAAACAAATTCTGGAGATTTTATTGCGCTTGATGCTAAAATTAATTTCGATGATAACGCTTTATACCGTCATTCGGAGATTGTGGAACTCCGTGACTATGATGAAGAAGTAAAAGAAGAAATAGAAGCTTCGAAACATGGGCTCAGTTATATTAAAATGGATGGCAACATTGGTTGCATGGTAAACGGTGCGGGTCTTGCTATGGCAACAATGGATATAATAAAATACTACGGAGCAGAACCTGCCAACTTTTTGGATGTTGGCGGTGGGGCAAGTAAAGAGACTGTCACCGAAGCGTTTAAAATTATATTGTCTGATAGTAACGTAAAGGGGATTTTAGTTAACATATTTGGCGGTATAATGCGCTGCGATATCATTGCAAGTGGTATCGTTGAGGCTGCAAAAGAAATGAGTATAAAAGTTCCTTTAGTGGTCAGGTTATCAGGTACTAATTTTGAAGAAGGAAAGAGAATCTTAGAAGAGTCAGGATTAAATATTATTGCTGCAGACGAACTTGATGAAGCTGCACAGAAAATAGTAAAAGAGGTAAAATAAATCATGTCCATTTTAGTAAGCAAAGATACAAGATTAATATGCCAGGGTTTTACTGGCGCACAGGGCACATTCCACTCAGAGCAAGCAATTAACTACGGAACAAAAATGGTTGGTGGTGTAACTCCTGGCAAAGGCGGAAGCTCTCACCTTAATTTACCGGTCTTTAATACTGTGGTAGAAGCTAAGGAAAAAACTGATGCAAATGCCACAGTGATATATGTGCCTGCTAAGTTTGCTGCTGATGCAATACTAGAAGCAATAGATGCGGAAATAGAGCTGATAGTTTGTATTACAGAGGGCATTCCTATACTTGACATGGTAAAAGTTAAGCATGCGCTTATTAGTTCGAAAAGTCGATTGATTGGTCCCAACTGTCCGGGGGTTATCACACCTGAAGAATGTAAAATAGGAATTATGCCAGGGCATATTCACAAGCGTGGACATATAGGGATTATGTCTCGTTCTGGAACTTTGACTTATGAAGCAGTAGCGCAAACAACTGCTGTTGGCCTTGGTCAGTCAACGTGCATAGGAATTGGAGGGGATCCTGTTCATGGTATGACGTTTGTTGATTGTATGGAGCTGTTTTTAAAAGATGAAGATACCCATGGTATTGTAGTCATTGGTGAAATAGGTGGAAATGAAGAAGAGGATGTATCACATTTTGTGAAGACAGAAAAAACTAAAAAGCCAATTGTTGGGTTTGTAGCTGGTCAAACAGCACCTCCAGGAAGACGCATGGGACACGCTGGAGCGATTATCTCTTCTAGTGGAGGAAGTGCTGGCGCAAAGCTGGAAGTTATGAGGAGCGCTGGTATTGCAATTGCAGAAACTCCTGCAGTAATTGGTAAAAAAGTTTTGGAAGTAATGAATCAAGTTTAGAATATTGCTATAGAAACCCTACATTACCAGTTATAAATACATCGTCTGCCCATTCAACTAGTAAGTTTCCCCCTGGCGAATTTACAGAAGTTTGCTTAGCAGTCAAATACTTACGAAGTACGGACGCAACAAATACTGCACAAGCTGCGCTACCACATGAAGCAGTGATACCTGTACCTCTTTCCCAAACTCTTAAGTTTATTTCTCCACACTTTTCAATTTGTACAATGCTGACATTCACTTTCTTGGGAAATAATATGTGGTTTTCCAATCTTGGTCCTAAGTTTTGCAACGGTATCTCACTTATGTTATCAACAAAAAAGACTATGTGAGGATTGCCAATATTCACTGCAACTGGATCTTTTAGCATTTCAACCTCTATAGGTAAGCAAAGAGTGTTACATTCAATGGATAGAGGAATTTCATGCCATTTAAACAGTGGTTTACCCATATTGACCTTTATGGACCTACCATCCACCTTAAAGCACTCTAAAGTGCGCTCGTTTATTAACTCGATAGTTGCATACTCAGTGCCTTTTTCTGACATTATCAAATATCCAACGCAACGTGCTGCGTTTCCGCACATTTCAGCTTGACTACCGTTAGCATTGTAGATGTGCATGAAACAGTCCGCAGCATCAGACCTTGTCATAATTATCACCTGATCGCAGCCGTTTTGATCAGCAATTTGTCTATAGTTCCAGTCTAAATTGTTTGTTAAACGTGAGTCTATGATAACAAAGTTGTTACCAGTGCCATGCATTTTTTTCAGGGCTTCGGCCATTCGTCATAAAAAAATATTTCTTCTATTGGCCTTCTTTTCTTTTCCTTAACTTCAGCACCCTCTTCTTCGTAACCAACTGCTACCACTGACATTACATTAAAATCATCAGGTATGTTGAATTTTTCTATTATTTTATCCCTATCAAATCCACCCATTTGATGTGCCATTAAGTTCATAGATGCAGCCTGCAACATAAGCGCATAGTTTGCTGCGCCAGTATCATGCTTAGCCCAGAAATTTTTTCCTTTATCCAGCTTTCGAAAATTTTTAGCACTTAATGATATAATTAGAACTTGTGCGTTTTTTGCCCATTTTTGGTTAGATCCATCAAGACAATTTAGTAATCTTTCCCATGAACCTTGGTTATTTTGCTTGTTACATATAATATACCTCCAAGGTTCGTCACCAAAACATGAAGGAGAAAACCTTGCTGCTTCTATCAGCATATTGATCTTTGCCTGATTTACTACTTTATTCGGATCGTATAAACGCCCGCTATGTCTTGCTTTCATCAACGCCAATAGATCTTGTTCATTTATCATTTTGATTTAGGTATATAAATTAACTCATTGTAGCACAATATAAGTAAAATTTAAATTGCGAAATTCCATAAATATAATACTATAAATATATTTCATTTGGAGTGGTATGTTTACAACACAATATAGTAGCAAATCAACATTAGTTGAAGTTCTCTCTTGCGTCTTGCTCTTGTTTCTAATGGCTCAAATAAGAATACCGTTGCAACCTGTGCCTATCCACTACAAAGTTTAGGAGTGATGCTTATTGGACTCAAATTTAACCGCAAAACGGCATTTTATTCCGTGCTTACATATTTATCACTTGGTACAGCAGGGTTACCCATTTTTGCGGGGTTTTCTGGTGGTTATCACACTTTTCTTGGACCAACAGGTGGATATTTAATTGGCTTTTTAGCTGCTGTTATGGTAATGGGCGAAGTAAATGAGTTACTAGACTCCAAATGTGAATCACTTATGCGTAATTCTCTAAGTTGTCTGGCTGGCACAGTTGCGATCTTTATCTATGGTGTCAGTTGGTTTGCTATTCACGTTGGTCTGAAACAGGCAATAACGTTTGGTGTTCTGCCATTTATTCTGCCTGGTTTAGTGAAGATTTCTCTACTAGTGGCGGTTTTACAATATTTAAAAAAATGATAAGGTTCCGCCCTCATCATTTTATGTGCACTCTTGCATTTCGAGGGTATGGGTACTCTCAGGGTTTTGTAAAAAACTATAGAAGGATAGCGAATAAAGTAATTACCAATCCCAATACTCAAATTAAGATAGTCGGTGATCTTGATAGTATCTGCAGCGCTTGTCCAAGTCAGACTAAAAAAGGTGAATGTACCACACAAGCTAAAGTCTTAGAGCTAGATAGAAGGCATATAGAAGTTTTAGAGATAAAAATTGGAGAGGCCTTAACCTGGAACGAAGCAGTAAAAAGAATTAGAGAGAAAATGTCTTTAGAGAAATTTGACTACGCATGTGAGAAGTGCAACTGGAAGCTATATGGAATATGCAAAAGTGCCCTTTTGGATTGCCACCTCCAAATAATGCGTTGATGAAAATATTGAAGTGAAAGAATCCTATTTTTAGAAAAATACCTGTGCTGCGCAGGAAAAAAGCAACAGCCCGCTGAGCTGTTGCTTTTTTCGCTATAGTAGTTCATGCTCTCCAGCAGCATTAACATGAGCATACGCGTCAAGTTAAGGAAAGAAGATGTGAAAGAGAACAGAATAATAAGGTAT
>NZ_JAHDJT010000042.1 GCF_023661085.1 Wolbachia pipientis | reverse complement strand
ACAGATTGGGAAGTTAAACAAATAGCTTCACTACTATAATAGGGGTAACGGCAAAGGTTGTCAAGCAATTTTTTTATTTCATCAAATGCGCTGCTGAAAACTATGCAAGAACTATTGCAATTTCTCTGCAAATTTCAAATTTAATGCATTCAGGCATATGATTATTCCTAGCAAAACCATAGGTACTGAAAGCAACTGCCCCATAGTCAAATCAAGCCATAAATAGCCAACTTGGTAGTCTGGTTCGCGGAAAAACTCAACTATAAAACGCACTATTCCATACCACATAACTGCAATACCAGTCAATGCACCACGATATAGCCTTATTCTAGTCAAGAAAAACAGTGAATTCATAGCTGCAAAAAATAGCAGTCCCTCGAAAAATGCCTCATAGAGCTGACTTGGGTGGCGTAGCAAATGATCACCACTTTCTGGAAATACCATGCCCCATGGCACAGTTGTAATCCTGCCAAATAGCTCTCCGTTTATAAAATTGCCTATGCGACCTAAAAATAAGCCTACGGGAACTCCGCAAGAAATTAGGTCCAGTGTGTAAAATATAGGAATGTTATGTCTTTTACACAAAATTATCACCGCACACAAAACTCCTATGGCACCACCGTGAAATGACATTCCTCCTCCCCAGGTTTTCAGTATCTCGACAGGATTGCTTATATAAAAAACTGGATCGTATATCAACACGTAGCCAAGCCTGCCTCCAAGGATAATACCTACAATAGTGGCTGTTAACAATGAATCATAAAAACTCCTGGTAAATATTTTTTGGTTGTCCAATTTGTGTAAATACCAATATGCAAAGACTATACCTAAAACATATGCCAAAGAATACCAATGTATAGAGACAGAACCGATGCTAAAAATTACTGGATTTAAAGACATACCTTGCTACAAATCATTCTTAGACAATCTACTTTTCTCACGATCCCACTCTCTCTGTTTTATGGTTGCTCTCTTATCATAGAGTTTTTTTCCTTTTGCAATGGCAATTTTAGTTTTTGCCAATCCTTTGTCATTAAAATAAATTGAAAGTGGCACAACAGTTATTCCAGCAGTTTTAATCTGGCCAATTAGTTTATTTATCTCTTTTTTATGCAGAAGTAATTTACGTTCCCTTTTCGGCTTATGGTTTCTTTTGTTTGCAGCTTTATATTCTGCAATATGCATATTGTGCAGCCATATTTCACCGTTTTTTTCGATAACGTAAGCGTCAGAAATGTTTGCTTTTCTTTCCCTCAGCGACTTAACTTCACTACTGAGTAGGACCATACCTGCTTCAAATTCTTCTAAGATGAAGTATTCAAACCTTGCTTTTCTATTTTCTGCAATAACTTCCATATTTAAAGACACCCTTGAGCTTTAATATACTATAGGATTTTCAGCTCTTGCAGCAATGTTAAAAAATAATGTTCTAGAGTTCCTACATTCAAAGGCAAAATACTTTTTGGATAGGCTGATGTAGCCGAATTTTTTTCCAAAGAGATGGTTGATTAAAAAAAAGATGTTGAAGTTATGGGGTAAACAAGGTGCCAGAGCTTCTCTTTAAAAGTGCAAAAAGCAATCTAGGTAAAATCAGCAGGAACTCAATTGAAGAACTAACACATAGTTTGGAAGCAATAGAAGAATCAATAGGAAAACTTGACAAAATACTTTCAGAGCAAGGTAAAAAGGACGAAGATTGCAAATTATTAACTACTGTACCAGGAGTTAGTATTATAGTAGCAATGACATAAAAGCTGCGATCCATATAGGTTTGAAACATCTTATGCAGTTGGAGCCTATATGGGATTGAAACATACGCTTCTGGAGAGATTGATCGTCATGGAAGTATATCAAAAATGGGACCAGTGGAAATATGTTGTACGAAGCTGCACAATTCTTACTAACAAGATGTAAAAAGACATTTAAATTGAAAAGCTGGGGGCTAAAGCTTGCAAAAAGAAGGGTATGAAGAAAGCAATTTTGCTGTGATGCGGAAGTTGTCTGTAATCATGCATCGGATGTTGGTTAGCAAAACAGAGTTTTGTTATCAATAAATGCAAGAAAGTATATAATTTTATGTAGAGTAAAGATAGCAATGCCGATGGAAGGGATAAGCAAGATCTTTGGTTGAAGCATAGACTTCGAAAGACATATGTTGCTGTCCACTTCCGCCTAATAAGTATAGTGTGGCTTGGCAGATTGTTGCCATACTAGACCGCGGAGAGAACCATGGAAAGCATGCTACTTTTAACTTATGTGAAATTACTGAGGATTATGAAGAAGATACGCCGTTTTGGTTTGTGTGAAAATTATTGTTGACTTATGTGCAATTAGAGAACTTAACTTAACGTGATACAGTGAGTGCTAGGATGACGAAAGAAAAGTGTACTACTGGTTTCTCATACGGTTATACGAGAATCTAATGACTGATATAAATAAACGTGCTTTTTGGTTATTAAAGCTTTAACCAAGGCGTTTATAACGCCCATTAAGCACGATAAAGAAAATCATTTATAATTGCTATGGCAACTAGCGTTGAAACTTGACGAGCCTTGTGATTTGATAAATAGAGATTTTTATCTGACTTCACAACAAGGGCTTCTGGATGACTTTGAAAGTAAATATTACCATGCTTATCTTCAATAGCCTCTATTACCCCATCACTGGAAAATGCTACAACTTTATATCCAAGTAACTCTAACTTTTTTCTGTTTTCTGGCGTATTACTTACTGCTCCTGAATGAGCATCTGGAAAACATGTTGAAAACCAGCCATTTTCATCAGGTGGTAAAAATTTAGCTACCACCTCTGCTAAACGACTGTTTGGAACAATTTTGATCTGCTGGAGAGGTACACTCTCTTGCTGTGGATTAGGTGCTGATTTTAAATGAGATCTTTGCTTCTCTCCATCACTTACAAGATTTGACACACTCACTACTTCAATTCCTTTTGCATTCATGATACCTTGTAAACCGCCACATATGCCAAGTAAATGGATTGTAGGATTATCATCTACTATTTTCACAATTGCTTCAGTAACAAGCTGGCGACAAGGAGTAGGAGGAAAAGGTTCAGAGTGTAAATTATAGTAATTTCCTGGAATAAATATTCTATTTATTTTGTGCTCTTTAATAAACTTTGCAACTTCAACTTTTATTCTATCTAATGTCAGCTTCCTTGCCAATATTTCATCTTGTTTTGCAAGATTAAGTGACTCTGCCTGAATTTTTTTAAGGCTAATTATCTTATTATAATCAATTAGTACGGTTTTGACTCCCCAATTATTAAACATCTCGTAGATATTTTGAGATAAGCCAACCTCATGTGGATATGTTTCTTCTTCTGTTTTCAATAACCCAACAACTATGTCACCATTTATTGAATGCAAATTCTCACTAGTGCCTGCATAAGCAATGCTGCTAAATAATAGAATTACGCTTAATAGGATATTAAATACTTTATTATAATATCTATATAACATAATTTACTACACTAATATTCATATAAATATCATAACACATAATAGAGCATTTTGCAACAAGAAGGTAAATTTATTAAGAAAGGGAAAGGTGGCCTGAGCAGGAATCGAACCAGCGACACAAGGATTTTCAGTCCTTTGCTCTACCAACTGAGCTATCAGGCCAACCATATGCTTTCATTTTTAGATAAAAAATGTTATTATGTCTATCAAAAGTTTTTAAAGTAATTTATATAAAAATAAAGGATGGACATTAATAACAGAATAGGAATCTACCCCGGAACATTTGACCCTATCACCTTTGGGCATATTGACATAATAAAAAGAGCATGTAAGCTAGTTGATAAATTAATAATCGGTGTTGCAGAAAATGTTAATAAGTACACTGCCTTTGACGTAAAGTTGCGCACAAGTATGGCTAAAAATGAAATTAAAAGGCTAGGAATTGGCGCGGAAGTTGTGTCTTTTAATGGGCTGTTAATGAAGTTTGCTAAAGAGCAGAATGCCTCTGTTATTATTAGAGGACTCAGAGCAGTGTCGGATTTTGATTATGAGTTTCAAATGAGTTGGGTAAATTATAAACTTCTTCCTGAAATTGAAACCATATTTCTTCCTGCCTCTGAGGATACCCAATTTATTTCATCAAGTTTTGTAAAAGAAATAGCAAGGTTAGGGGAAAGTGTTAGCAAATTTGTGCCAGAGGGCGTTCAGAAGGAATTGATTAATCTAAACAGGATAAGAAGTGAAGAATAATGTTTATTTTCTATTCCCAAACATGTATATTCAATACATAAGACATTATAAACTAAAGGAGCAATATGACAGTGAGGGATAATGATATAATAGTTTGTTGTCGTGGTGATGAAAACGATGATGGTTCTGGTCACCCATTAATATACCTGTATAAAGAAGGAAGCGAAACATTCTGTCCTTACTGTAATAAGCTAATGAATGAAGAGTTTAAATTTGAAGAGTCTGAAAAATTTAAATCTAACGAAGAATCTAAATCTGTTGCAGGGTGCATTGTGACGGCAGCTAACAGAAAAAGAAGAACCCATGGATGACTACGTTCTTTTTAGTTAGCTAGCTTACATAGATAGTAATAAGGGGAGCAGTGAAAATGAAACTGTCCATACGATCGAGTACTCCTCCATGGCCAGGTATCATACTTCCACTATCTTTAACATTGTAAACTCTTTTAATGAGTGATTCAGTGAAATCGCCAAGTTGTGCTAAAATAGCAATTGCGAGGCCAACTATTGGAGAATAAAAGACTGAAAATAAACCTAAAAATATTGACCCAAAAATTGTACACACTATTCCAGCTAGGATTGCGCCAAGAAGTCCCGACCAAGTTTTTCCAGGGCTAATCATTGGACAAATTTTAGCTCCACCAAAATTCTTACCAAATAGGTAGGCAGTGATATCAATGCTCCAAATGGTTAAGATGAGCCATACTAATACATATTTTCCTTGTGACAGGTTATACAGGTATATCAATGAGGCATTTGGTAGCGCAATCAATAGTAATGCGAAAATATATAATATTCTGTTTCCCTGAGTTAGGTTATACCATTCAAAAGAAGATAAAACTGCTATCGAAAAAATTAATAGGTAAAACGATAAATCACTGAAATATGTAGCAAAAGAAAATATAAACAATATTACTATAGAGGACAGTATTCTAATCACAAAATTATTATCTGCCATATCTTTTTTCTCTTCTCGTATAATCTTCTAATGCTTTACTCAAATCTTGACAAGAAAAATCAGGCCACAAAATATCACAAAAATACAATTCAGCGTAAGCTGCTTGCCATAATAAAAAGTTACTTAACCTTTTTTCACCGCCAGTGCGAATCAACAAATCCAACTTCGGCAAATCTTTAGTATATAGAAATTTTTCAAATTCATCTTCTGATATACGAGCAATATTTTCTTTCATAACATTGCTTATAGCATGTATAATTTCTTGCTTTGCTCCATAGCTGACCGCTACAGTAAGTAATAAACCATCGTTCTTATGTGTCATTTCCTCTGCCTTTCTAATTTGATCAAGTATTTTTTTTGGTAACAAACTTAAATTGCCAATAAAACTTAACTTAATATTATAATTGCAAATGAAGTTGATTTTATCCTCGTCAGTTAGAACAGAGTAAAATAAATCAAATAGATGGTCAGTTTCCTCTTTAGGTCTAAGCCAATTCTCCATGGAAAATGCATACAAAGTCAAATAGGGTATGGCTAAGGTTGCGCAATACTTAGCAATGCCATATGCAACCTCGCTGCCTTTTCTATAACCATCAATTTTTACCTTTCCTTGGTTGTTTGCCCACCGACCATTGCCATCCATAATGATTGCCAAGTGTTTTGGTAGAGATTCAACGTTTAATTCGTTTATCATTCAGTGATTCAGTATATCCTTCTCTTTAATAGATAACTCGCTATCAATCTTTTTGATATTATCATCAGTAATATTCTGTATTTCCTTTTTAGCACTATGAAGATCATCTTCTGAGATTTCTTTACTTTCCTGCATTTTCTCTATTTCTTCCATAATATCTCTACGTATATTTCTAATGGCAACTCGCGCATTTTCAGCAAACTGGTGCAGTAATTTCACTAATCTTTCACGAGTTTCTTGCGTTAAATCTGGAAGGGTTATACGTATAGTATTACCTTCGACGACAGGATTTAAATTTAGATTGGCATTCAATATAGCATTTTTTACTTCACCTATAACGCTAATGTCCCAAACTTTAATTGATAATGTTTTATTGTCCGTAACTGAAACACCGGCAACTTGATTCAGTTTTTGATGTCCTCCATAGATATTCACAGATATGCCATCAAGTAATGATGCACTAGCTCTACCGGTGCGTATACCTTTAATATCATCACGAAAGGACTGAATAGTTTTTAGCATCCTTTCTTTTGTTTTAGCTTTTACTTCATTCAACATAAATTACCTATCATTTATAATCTGAAACTATAGTACAAGTACCACAACCCTTAACAATATTGACTATTTTTTCTTCTTTCAAAGAAAAAACTATAATTGGAACAGAATTCTCACGTGCAAGTGAAATCGCTGATGCATCCATAACTTTTAAATCACGAGTCAACAAATCCATATAAGAAAGCTTATCATACATTACAGCATCCTCATTCTTTTTCGGATCAGCGGAGTATACACCACTTACTTGTGTACCTTTCAAAATAACATCACAATTTGTTTCAACAGCACGTAAAGCTGCAGCTGTATCTGTAGTAAAAAATGGATTACCTGTACCTGACGCAAAGATTACTACTCTACCTTTTTCTAAATGACGAATGGCTTTTCTCCTGATATAAGATTCGCATATAGTGGCCATGGGTATTGCAGACAGCACCCTAGAATCTACTAAATTTTTCTCTAAAAAATTTTGTAAAATCAAAGCATTAATTATAGTTGCAAGCATTCCAATATAATCACTGCTTGCTCTTTCACAGCCACTTAAAGATGCAGATGCGCCACGAAAGATATTACCACCACCAACAACAATACATATCTGAACCCCAAGTTTGTGAACATCAGCTACATCTTTGCATAATTGATCTATAACCTCCATATCGTGGCCATAAGGCCGTGATCCCATTAAAGCCTCACCAGAGATTTTAAATAACACCCTGTAGTATTTTATTTCATCTGTTGAGACAGTCATTTTCAACTACTTAATCTCTGCTACCTAAAATAAGTAACTTATAGTCAGATAATTTAACAGTAGAGTTTACACTCGACTCGCTTAATTTTATAAAATCAGAAATTTTCATTTTCTCATCCCTGATAAATTTCTGTTCTAGTAAAACAACTTCTTCATAATATTTAGCCATTCGACCATCTACTATTTTCTTCGTCACTTCTTCAGGTTTATTTAAGCTTTTCACCTGTCCTTCAATTATAGAACGTTCATTGCTTAGCTTTGCTTGATCTAAGTCATCTATAGAGAGAGCTTCGGGCTTCATGGCAACTACGTGCATCGCTATTTGTCTCCCAACTTCTTGCAACTTTGACTTATCACCGGATGATTGCAATGCCACTAAAGCTCCAGTTTTACCCAGGTCACACACATCACCATGTACATAACCAGCAACAATTCCGTTCTGAGCTTCCAGGTAACAAAGCTTGCTCAGCTCTAACTTTTCACCAAGGACAGATGTACCATTTATGATAGCTTCCTGCACTGTACCAACGCCTTCATATTTGGCATTTTTTAACTCATCAACGCTAGTACAGCGTTCCTGATAAGCAATTGATGCTAAATTTGATATTAGTTCTATAAATTTCTCATTCCTTGCAACAAAGTCAGTTTCACAATTGAGTTCAATCAACACGCCACGATTTCCAGCCAAATGCATAGCAATTAGCCCATCTGAAGTTACCCTATCGAACTTTTTGTCAGCCTTAGCAAGCCCTATTGTACGTAACTTATCAATGGCCTTTTTGATATCACCATTACACTCTTCTAACGCTTTTTTACAATCACTTAAACCAAGCCCTGTTCTATTACGTAGTTCCTTTATGCTATCTGGATTCATCTTCATTCGCTACTACCTCCTTTTCATCTTCTTTATAAATTTTACCATGCACCTTTTTAGTCTGTACAATATTATCTCCTTTTTCTCGAATAAACTCATCATCCTTTATATCACCAACCTTAACTCCAGATCTTGCTAAGCTAGATTCTATTCCAGTCAATATAAAGTCTGCAGCCAACCTACAATAGAGCTCTATTGATTTTCTTGAGTCATCATTTCCTGGTATAGGATAAGTAATATCATCTGGATCAGAGTTAGTATCAAGTACTGCAACTATTGGAACTCCCAATTTTTTCGCCTCTTTAACTGCAATGTGCTCCTTATTAGTATCAATAATGAACAAAATATCCGGAATTGCTCCCATCTCTCTAATGCCACCTAACGCCTTATCAAGCTTTTGTCTTTTCTTTTCAATATTCCCTAATTCTTTCTTCGTTAAAACGCTATTTTCATCATTTAGCATTTTTTCATATTGAATTAGTGTCTTAATTGAAGAAGAGACAGTCCCCCAGTTAGTAAGCATGCCGCCAAGCCATCGATAATTTACATAATATTGACCACAACGAACTGCTTCACTTGCAATGATATCCAAAGCTTGAAATTTTGTACCAACAAATAAGATGCGGCCACCTTGAGATGCAACTTCATATAAGGCCTTCATTGCCACCTGTAGTAATGGCAATGTCTTTCGCAAATCAATTATATGTATACGATTTTCTTGATGTACCCCATATATGTATGGAGCCATTTTCGCATTCCAGCGACTAATTTTATGACCAAAATGTACGCCAGATCCAGCTAAATCACGTATAGTGACCTCAGGTAAGTTTACCATATTCATTCCTCCAAATAGTTTATCCTCCATGGCATAACCCTAATAGGACTATTTGTATAAGCCATGTGTGAAATCAAATTATTTATATAGTAATATAAAAGGCAACAAAGTGCAAACAAAAAACGTTGACAAAAGGCAACATGTTTATTAACTTTAAAGTCAGAAACGCTAAAAGGAAATGGGGGTGTAGCTCAGTTGGTTAGAGCGCATGCCTGTCACGCATGAGGTCGTGAGTTCAAGTCTCATCACTCCCGCATATAACTTCTAGCACAATCTAAGTTCGTTATGCTAGTCTTTATTTTACCTTATCCCGATATATGGCAGCACAATGAATTGTGGCACAATGTTGAAAAACCTTATTGGACTTTCTGCATAACCTAAACTAATACCATAGGACAAATTAAGGGTACCGTCTTGCCAGTCAACGATGGTGTCATTCCAGCACCCCTTCTACTGTCACCCAAGTAGCCCTTTTCTTATTATCCAAGTAGCCCCTTTTTTGTCATCCAAGTGCCTTTTTTTTGTCATCCCAGCGCGTGACGCTGGAATCTCATTTCACTTTATGACAACATTTGTTGTAAAAATGAATGTTTGTTCATAAATTGCAACTAGCTATAAGTGTTAATAAATTTACCAAGCGAGAAAAAAAGCAAAAGAAGCCCTGGTCAGTATTTATTTTTAGTATTGGCGTTTTTATGCCTTAA
>NZ_JAHDJT010000041.1 GCF_023661085.1 Wolbachia pipientis | reverse complement strand
TCATTGAAAAATTTGTTGAGGTTATTTGATAGGTAAGTTATTTTATTCATCGTTATTATTCTGTTCTCTTTCACATCTTCTTTCCTTAACTTGACGCGTATGGTTAATCAATCAAGGCAATATGAAGCTCAGCTTGCAGAAAAAGAAAAAGCACTGATTGATTCAAGGAAGAGTGCTCAAGAACTAGAGCAAGTGATTGAAAACCTTAATGGCCAAATAGTCAAACTTGGAGAAGAAAGAGATTTGATTTTGGCTCAAAAGTTGGAACAAGGGGATGAACTTCAATGGACAAAAGCTCAGCTTGAGCTGAAAGAGGGGGAGCTGAATAGAGCACAGCGAGACTTTGCTACACTACAAAAAAGTTTTAAATGGAAAGTACAAGAAAACTCGGGGCAACAAAGAACTATCGATGATCTTACTAGAAAAAATAACCAGCTTATGGAAGACAAAGATCTGTTAAGTAGTAAAAAGGATGAAAATATAAAACTTCCAGCAGCAAACGCTCAGAATAGAAAGCAGAGTAAATATACTTCTTTTCCTTTTTTTATAGTAGCTGGAACATTTGCTGTTGTTGCAAGTTTAGAAACACGTTATTTAGCAGTATGGGCTGCACTTGCTCTACCTGCGTTGTTTTTTTTTGCATTAGGACGTCACTGTTTGTACAAAGAAAATACAGCACTTAGCGATGTTAAAGTTGATCAACTAGATAATCAGCGATTGCTTAGAAGTAGTCTGTAGAGTTTTATCTCTAGTAGTAAATGTTTAAGAAATTTACTAGGTAGAAAAAAGGCAAAGAAACCCCGAGCGGCGAGCTTTGACTCTATAATACTTTAAATTGGCGCTATAATAATTTACTGACGCTTAGTTTAAGCGCGATTTAGCTGAATGTAGAAAAAATGAAAAAGACATGCAGCCGCTATAATTTGATACAATCCGCCAAAAAATACCCCGAGTTTTTTACTGAATTTTGTCATTGAGCCTGCAGATCAAAAATAAGTTTTGAGTCAGAAATACCCTTAGCGCTATAATAATGAAATTGTTGGAATTTGTCAAGTAGTTTTTTTGTTTCGTGACACACGCTGCCATGCAATAAGTTTATTGACTTCATAGCGATAGTTACTTTAAATTAGTAACTGTTGTTGCAGTTAAATATTAATGACTTTTTTCTTTTATTTTTTTGCAATTCTTAGCATTTTATCCGCTATTTGTGTGATCAGCGCAAGGAATCCTGTGCATGCAGTATTATTTTTAATTTTCACTTTCGTTAACTCTGCAGCTCTTTTTATCCTCCTTGGAGCTGAGTTTATTGCTATGATGGTGTTAATAGTATATATCGGGGCAGTTGTAGTGTTGTTCCTTTTTGTAGTTATGATGCTCGATATTGACTACATAAGATTGCGTCAGGGTTTTGCAAAGTATCTGACTGTCGGTTCTATATTATGTGTTGTGTTTTTTCTCATTGTCAGTTTCGTAATCCGCAGCTCGGCGCTGAATATAAGCAATGTTATAAACTATAATGCTAATAACGTGAAAGCCATCGGTAATTTGCTCTATACTGACTATATGTACGCTTTTCACCTTTCTGGCATTTTGCTACTTGTTGCAATTGTGGGCGCAATTGCTCTTACTTTGCAGGATAAGAAAAAAGGAATCAAAAGACAGAATGTGTTAAAGCAATTGACACAATCCTCATCTGTAAAGTTGGTTAAGGCTAAATTTGGAAAAGGAGTAGAATGGAAATAGGATTAAATCATTTCTTGGTAGTCGCCGCTATTTTATTCACTATTGGAGTGTGTGGTATTTTCATCAACCGTAAAAGTATAATCAACATATTATTGTCAGTAGAGGTATTATTGCTAGCAATTAATATCAATTTAGTCGCTTTTTCTACTTTTACGAATGATATAGTTGGGCAAATTTTTGTCATGTTTGTGTTGACTGTTGCCGCAGCGGAGTCAGGAATAGGACTTGCAATATTGGTTGTATATTATAGAAGCCGCGGCAATATAGATGTTGAACGAGCGAACTTAATGAAAGAGTGAAGATATGACTGATATACTAAAATTAATAGTATTTTTGCCACTTTTTAGTTCATTATTTGCAGCGCTTTTTAGGAGAGATATTTTTAGTCAGTTAATAACAACTGCAGGAATCGGAATATCTGCTGTTTTATCTTGGTATGTTTTTTTCACCTTTTCTCAAAATTATCACTTGAGTTTATTCCCTTTGCTTTCGTTGAGCGTCCTAAAAGTAAATTGGGCGATTAGTGTGGATGCTCTCTCATCTTTGATGCTGATTGTAATTACCACCGTTTCGCTGGTAGTTCATCTCTATTCTATCGGTTATATGAAACATGATAAGGGAAAGTCTAGGTTCTTTTCTTGTTTATCGCTGTTTACGTTTTGCATGATTGTGCTGATCGTGAGTGACAATTTTGTGCAGCTTTTCTTTGGCTGGGAAGGAGTTGGCTTGTGCTCTTATTTACTCATAGGATTTTGGTTTCAGAAATACTCTGCAAATAATGCAGCGTTCAAAGCATTTGTTGTAAATAGAGTAGGGGACTTTGCGCTATTAATCGGGATTTTTCTTATTTATTACACATTTCATTCTTTGAAATTTGCTGAAATTCTTGACACAGCTGATCTTCTTGGTGCACAGAACATTAGGGCATTCTGTTGTGAATTCAGAGTGGTTCATATAATATGCATATTACTTTTTATTGGCTGTATGGGAAAGTCTGCTCAGCTTGGTCTGCATGTTTGGTTGCCAGATGCAATGGAAGGACCAACCCCTGTTTCTGCACTCATTCATGCAGCAACTATGGTAACGGCAGGTATATTTTTAGTGGCAAAATGTTCTCCATTATTTGAGCTGTCAAATGTAGCACAAGGATTGATAGTGATTGTTGGTGCGCTTACTGCCTTTTTTGCAGCTACCGTTGCGATTACTCAGAACGATATAAAGAAAATAATTGCTTATTCAACTTGCAGCCAACTTGGTTATATGTTCATGGCATGTGGCCTTTCTGCTTACAATGTCGCTATTTTTCATTTAATGACACACGCCTTCTTCAAGGCTTTATTATTTCTTAGTGCAGGTAATGTGATTCATGCAATGCATCATGAGCAAAACATTCAGAAAATGGGAAACTGCTGGAAAAAAATTCCTTGCACTTACGCTCTCATGTGGATTGGATCTCTTGCACTTTCTGGGATATTTCCATTTGCAGGTTTTTATTCAAAGGATCTAATAATTGAACATGCTTATAGTGCTGATAGTTTTGCTTTCGTAATGAGCTTGGTTGTTGCGTTCTTTACGGCGTTTTATTCTTGGAGGTTATTGCTTCTTGCATTTCATAGCCAAAAACAAAGTAAAATTAATATACACGAAGCACCGAAAATTATGCTTATACCGCTACTAATACTTGCTTTTGGATCGATATTTTCTGGAATATGGGGAGCAAATGTTTTGAATATAACTAGTAATGCGTTTTGGAAATCAAGTTTAGTAGTTGTTAGTGAGCATGAAGTCCATAATTTCTTTATAAAGTTACTACCAACTCTAGTGAGTCTAAGCGGAATAGTGCTTGCGTACTTAATTTACCGCTATCAAAAACTTCAGCAGATTAAAAGTAAACTTTTACTTAAATTTTTGCAGAATAAATGGTACTTTGATGAGATATATGATTTTGTCATAGTTGCACCGATGAAGTTCATATCTAGATTTCTATGGAAGTTTGATGTTAAAGCTGTTGATTCATTTGGACCAAATGGTGTGGTAAGTTTGGTTAATGAGTGTTCAAAAAGTTCTATAAAGTTACAGACAGGTTACATATTTGATTATGCGTTTGTTATGTTTATTACTTTAATAATTGGTGCTTTGTATATTATTGGAATTAAATAGAAAGTGTTGTTACTTAGTATATTCTTGCTTCCACTAATAGGAGCGTTGATTTTATCTCTAATCAAGATCAATCATAAATCCATATACCTAAGATTCCTCTCTCTATTTTTTGCTGTACTGCCATTTTTACTTAGCATTGTAGCTTGTATAGGATTTGATTATAATAATTCGGACTTCCAGCTCGTCAGCTACCCAATTAGAAACGCAGGGATAGGGATGGATGGTATATCGCTACCTTTTCTTCTACTCACAACTTTCTTATTTGTTATTTGTATACTCTACAATTGCAAAATGAGTTATACGACTCTCAAGCCGTATATGGCATTGTTTTTGCTGCTTGAAAGTTTTGTGGTCGGTTTCTTTATTTCACTAAATGCCGTAAGCTTTTATGTATTCTTCGAAGCTGCTTTAGTACCAATGTTCTTTATTATCGGTGTTTGGGGAGGAAAACGAAGGGTATATGCGGCATTTAAATTGTTTCTCTATACACTTGCCGGTTCGTTGTTGTTTTTGCTTGGGTTAGTGTATATGTATAATGTCTTTGGAACATTCGATATACAAAAATTAGCCACATTAATGCCAAGTCTTGATCTTGGGGTGCAATCATTGTTGTGGATTGCATTTTTTGTCTCTTTTGCAATAAAAGTTCCGATGTTTCCATTCCACACTTGGCTTCCTGATGCGCATGTGCAATCGCCAACTTCTGGATCGGTAATTTTAGCTGGCCTGCTTATTAAAATGGGAGGATATGGATTTTTAAGGTTCTCTATTCCAATGCTTCCTCAGGCAAGCTTCTATTTTTCAAATTTCGTTGTTGTGTTAAGCGCAATTGCAGTAATATATGCTTCACTAGTTGCATTTGCTCAGGACGATATAAAGAAGCTAATAGCTTATTCTTCAATAGCGCACATGGGAATCGTAACTGCTGGCCTCTTTTCATTTTGTGAGGAGGGGGTACTTGGTGCTGTGTTT
This sequence comes from Wolbachia pipientis, assembly GCF_023661085.1. Classification (GTDB taxonomy): domain Bacteria; phylum Pseudomonadota; class Alphaproteobacteria; order Rickettsiales; family Anaplasmataceae; genus Wolbachia. The sequence goes on along the minus strand of NZ_JAHDJT010000041.1, from coordinate 4,911 downwards.
CAAATGATTAGTCATGGCCTTATTTCTGCTGCTTTGTTTTTGTGTGTTGGGATGCTATATACTCGAACTGGAACTTTGGAGATTGCAAAATATTTTGGCATAGTAAACACGATGCCAAAATTTGGTTTTATGTTTATTTTATTTTCAATGGCCTCGATTGGGCTGCCTGGAACGTCTGGGTTTATAGGTGAGTTTTTGGCTATGATTGGAATGTTCAAGAGCATAGGATTTTTTACAGGATTTATCGCACTTGGTACCATTTTGAGTGCAGTTTATATGCTGAATTTATGCAAGCAAACAATATGGGGAGTCAGCTATTCTAAATTATTGAATAATCGTCTAGATGGCATAGAATTTTCTGTCTTAATTCTGCTTGCAGTGCTTGTTATTTTGCTTGGATTTTACCCAACTCTTGCACTAAATTATTTAAAGCCATGTATGGCAAATTTATTAGTCAAGTATAACGTCCTATGAGCTATATACAGATATTGCCAGAAATGTTCTCTATTGTTTCCTCATTAGTGTTGCTGCTGCTTGGGATCGTGTTCAACCGCCGCACCATTAACTTGCTAGCACTAGGCTGCACAGCGATTACCTTGATCGTTTTAGTTCTCTTAGCAGAAAATAATGAAGTTTTTTTCTTCAATTCATTGTTAAAACTTAACTTATACATCAGATCGGCCCAAGGATTGATCCTTATCGTAGGAGTTTTAGTACTCTTGCTGCTGAATTTATCAAAATATGACTATAAATATGAATTTTCAATACTGATTCTTTTTGCGCTGTTTGGCATGATGACGCTGGTTTCAGCAAATAATTTAATTTCTTTTTATTTAGCTTTTGAATTGATGAGTATACCTTTATATGTTCTTGCGAGCTTTAATAAAGATTCAGTTTATTCATGCGAAGCAGGAGTGAAATATTTTACGCTCAGTGCGTTATCCTCCTGCATCATGTTATACGGAGTGTCGCTACTTTATGGATATGCAGGGCAAATAGATTTTTCTCAGTTAAGTTCATTTGTACAAAACCATCAGGTAACCTATGGAATAGTTTTTGGGTTGGTCTTTATCCTTATTGGTTTATGTTTCAAGCTTGCTATTGTTCCTTTTCATATGTGGGCTCCAGATGTCTATCAAGGTGCACCTACCATAGTGACTGCGTTTTTTTCTACTGCTCCAAAAGCTGCGCTTGTAACATTCTTAATTAGATTGATGAATGAGGAATTAGTAAATGTCAAAAATTATGTTCAACCTGTTCTTTTGTATGTTTCAGCATTATCTGTGCTTATCTCAGCTTTTGGGGCTTTACGACAAAAAAACCTAAAAAGGTTGCTTGCTTACAGTTCAATAGGTCATGTTGGCTTCATATTTGCTTCGCTTTCTATTTTTACGTGGGAGGGAACAGATAGCTCCTTGACGTATTTGATGATGTATATCGTTACAAGCATAGGGTTGTTCTCATATTTCATACAAATTGACGATGACGATTGTAATATTGCAAATTTATCTGGTATAGGGAAGAAACACCCGGTTTTAGCATTTCATCTTTCTATACTATTGCTTTCTATGGCAGGAATACCGCCACTTGCAGGGTTTTTTGCTAAGCTGTTTATATTTAAAGGTCTAATAAACTCAGGCTTTATCAGTCTATCTTTGATCCTTGTAGTAGCAAGTGTTATATCATGTTATTACTACCTAAATATCATAAAAGCTATGTATTTTGATAAGGCTAGTGGTAATAAAATTACTTACTCTAAGGGGCTATTCATCATCACTTCAGTGGCTTCCTTAATCAACATCATTCTTTTTATATATGTAGAGGATTTATGCTCGCTAATTCATTTAATAACTAAAGGGTTATAAGGTGATTCCTGAAATATTCGAGGGCTTTCATATTCATCATCATAAAGAAGTCTCTAGCACTAATAGGGAAGCATTGGACTTAATTGATAAAGAGATATCAAATGAAGCCACTATTATTGCTGATAAGCAAACAGATGGTAGAGGGCGCACCGGGAAAAGCTGGGTTTCTCCAAAAGGCAATTTTTGTGCAAGTTTAATTATAGATCTCTTACACAATCGTTCTGGTATCATTCCAACGCTGGGCTCTAGAGTCACGTACTGGAATAATAATAGAGAAAATCTAAGTAAGTTAACAGAATTGACTTTTGTTACTGCTGTTGCTGTTGGCAATACATTATCATTATTTATAGGTGATAGTAACATTCAATATAAATGGCCAAATGACATTTTGGTGGATGATAAGAAAATAAGTGGAATATTGCTTGAAAAAAAATCTAATTCAAATTGGTTAGTTATAGGAATTGGAATTAATATTGATCATACACCACTTTCAGAAGCAACATGCGTTAGCAGCTACGGCAAGTCTGTGTTTAACACGGATCTATTAAAAGAATTAATAATAAACTTTAATAAACTAAGAAAACAGTGGATATTTGACGGGTTTTATGCTATAAGGGAAATGTGGCTGAAAAGAGCGTTCAGAATGAATGAACAAATCAGCGTAAAACTAGCTGGCAAATTGCACGAGGGAATTTTTGTCGATATAGATAAAAGTGGTAGATTGGTATTACAGCAAAAAGATGAAAGTTTAATTTATTCTGATGCGGGTGAGTTATTTGTTGATAGTGCATTATGAATACATATGTAATTTTTGCCTACCTTGTTGGCTTTATATTGATTGCTGGAGAACTGATTTTTACTATTTCTTGCTATATCAAAAGCAAAAGAATTTTAGAAAGCCTTAAAAACAATAATGAAGAAGAAACATAAGCGATTACTTATAGTTTCAGGAGTTTTCTTCTTTTTAAATTGTGCAGTCTTTTTGATTTTAACAACGCTCAAAGAAAATATCTCATTTTTTTATACAGTAAGTGAGGCGGTAGTTTTGCCAAACAGTCAAAAGCCAATCTGTATTGGTGGAATGGTTATTGAGAACAGTGTGATACGCAACGAAAGTGAAGTGATTTTTCAAATGACGGATTTTAACAAGAGCGTTGTGGTAAAATATCAGGGAATACTCCCACCAATGTTTTCAGAAAAAAGTGGTGTTGTTGTGCAAGGTAGAATGCTTGATAATGGCGCCTTTTTGGCAGACACAGTGTTTGCAAAACATGATGAGAATTATATGTCTCGAAAGCAAGTAATAAAATAGAGAATTTTTTATTTCGTACGTACATAGCGAATAAATTTTCTTATATATTCATTTTCAGTATTTTTTATTTCTTGAACAGTTCCATGGGAGATGATGCTTCCCTCATATAATACTGCTGTCTTATCAGCTATCTTAAATGCACTATGAATATCATGTGTAATCGTGATAATCGTAGGATTAAGGTCTTTAGACAGTTTCATTATTATCTCGTTTACTGTATCTGACATAATTGGGTCTAGTCCTGAAGTTGGTTCGTCCAATACAATAATCTCTGGGTTGTGTGCAATTGCTCTTGCAAGCGCTACCCTTTTTTTCATTCCACCTGATAGCTCTATCGGAAACATATCTGCTATGTTTTTCTCCAGCCCGACATCATTTAATTTTTCAATTGCGAGTTGCTTTGCCTCCTTTTTGTTGATATTGAAGCGTTTCGTGTAATTAAAAGATATATTTTCCCAGACTGTAACATAGTCGAATAAGGCGGAGTTCTGAAATAAAACTCCAAATTTATTTTTGCTTTTGCTATTTATTTTAATAAACCCTGAGTCCGGTGTCAGCAAGCCAATGATTGTTTTTGTTAATACAGACTTGCCACTCCCTGAGCCACCGAGTATGACTAGTGATTCTCCTTTGAATATATCAAAACTTATGTTGTTTAATACCGTTTTATCATCAAAAGATAGGCTTAAGTTCGATATTGATATTATGGGACTATGCATGCATCAAAGTAATCATGTAGTTTGCTAAAATAATCAGTATGGATGATAAAACAACAGTTGATGTTGTAGCAATACCTACTCCTCGAGCACCTTCTCTGCAGTGGTAACCGTAATAGCAGCTTGAGACAGAAATTATGACGCCAAAAACAGTTGCTTTCACTAGCCCAGTGATAAAATCGTTCATATTGAAGAATTGAGCTGTATATTTTATATATATGTTCACGTTGTGGTTGAATTCAAAAACTGCAGTGATATATCCTCCGAATATTCCTATTAGATCTGCACATACTGTAAGTATAGGGAATACTATAACTGACGCTAAAATCCTTGGTGCAATTAAGTATTTGAAAGGGCTGATGTTCAAGGTTGTAAGTGCGTCTATTTGTTCGGTGATGCGCATTGTGCCAATTTCTGCCGCAATTGATGATCCAACTTTTCCTACCATTATTAAGCTGATTAAAACTGGTCCTAACTCTTTAATGATGGTGACCGTGACAAGCTTGGGTATTACTTGCTCTTGACTAATCAATGGACCACTCAAGCTGCTTTGCAAGATTATCACTGCTCCTATAAAAACCCCTGTAAGTCCAACAATTGGCAAGGAAAGAAAGCCTATCTCTATAATTTGTCTTGCTATGTTGCTTAAATAGTATGGTGGTGTAAAGCAGTGATATAGAGATTGAATAAAAAATATAGATGCATTACCAAGCCTCAACAAGAGGTTGATAAAGCACCTGCCGATTATTCTAATACCATTTATATCAAAAGAGTTCACTTTACATTTGTCTCAGCTAAAAATCAGTTTTACTGAAAATTTTTGTTAACTTCATCGCAGAGTATAGCTAAGATATGTTCTACGTTCAATATACTTTAGACTTCTCGCATAACAAACTTTTGATAGTGCGTTTGATGAAACAAAAAAACTACTTGACAAATTCCAACAATTTCATTACTATAACGCTAAGGGTATTTCTGACTCAAAACTTGTTTTTGATCTGCAGGCTCAATGACAAAA
>NZ_JAHDJT010000040.1 GCF_023661085.1 Wolbachia pipientis | reverse complement strand
TTTAATAGGTTTTTGGACGTTTCGAAAAGTGCTGTTGCTTCTCTATAGAGATTATTGTATTGATTTACAGCGAATTGTTTGGTCTTCTTAATATTAAACATACCGATTAACTTGCGAATAAAACTTAAAATAACACTTATAAAGGATAAATTACCTTTCATATTTTAGATACCCTTGGCGCTTACTATCATTTTTGAGTAGACCTGATTTTTAAAGCATTTTATATTATGGAGTATTTTTTTCATTGATCTTTAATTCTATATAATTTTGCTTTAACACTCACTTAAATTATAAATTTTACCTACTTAGGATTACAAGTATATTATTATTGTTGCTAATGTAAGTAAATATTTTGTGTAAAAAAGCGTTGACATATTGCTCATTAGTTTCTAACATATAAGAAGTTAATTTGATTTTTAGATGTTTGACAAGTTTTATGGTAGAGATTAATTTAATCTCAATTCAATTTCAATAATATTTAACTCTGCATATTCTGCATATAGTTGAGTAAATAAATTATTAAGAGCACTTGATGGATGCCTTGGCGTTAAGAGGCGATGAAGGACGTGGCAGGCTGCGATAAGCTGCGGGGAATTGTCAACAGGTTTTGATCCGCAGATTTCCGAATGGGGAAACCCAACTAGTTAAGCTAGTTATTGCATATTAAATCAATATGCAAAGCAAACTTGGTGAACTGAAATATCTAAGTAACCAAAGGAAAAGAAATCAACTGAGATTCTGTTAGTAGTGACGAGCGAAAGCGGAAAAGGCTAGTGGTTTAAGAATAAGAATTAGAATACTCTGGAAAGAGTAACCATAGAAGGTGATAGTCCTGTATAAGTAGAAAGTTTTTAAATCCTCGAGTAGAGCGGGACACGTGAAATCCTGTTTGAATATGGGGGGACCATCCTCCAAGCCTAAATACTCCTTAACGACCGATAGTGAACAAGTACCGTGAGGGAAAGGTGAAAAGAACCCCGGGAGGGGAGTGAAATAGAATCTGAAATCGAGTGCTTACAAACAGTTGGAGCTCTATGTTTTTGCTACAAGAGCAATCTTGTAGCTGGCTTACATTAGAGTGACAGCGTACCTTTTGCATAATGGGTCAGCGAGTTAATCTATAGAGCAAGCTTAAGCCGTTAGGTGTAGGCATAGCGAAAGCGAGTCTGAATAGGGCGTTTAGTTTTATGGATTAGACCCGAAACCAGGTGATCTAGTCATGACCAGATTGAAGGTGTGGTAAAACACACTGGAGGATCGAACCAGTTAATGTTGCAACATTATTGGATGAGTTGTGATTAGGGGTGAAAGGCCAATCAAACTTGGAAATAGCTGGTTCTCCGCGAAATCTATTTAGGTAGAGCGTTGTATGTATGTTGTTGGGGGTAGAGCACTGGATAGACTAGGGGGACTCACCGTCTTACCAAATCTAACTAAACTCCGAATACCAATAATTAATTGTACAACAGACACACTGCGGGTGCTAAGTCCGTGGTGAAAAGGGAAACAACCCAGATTACTATCTAAGGTCCCAAAATTACAGCTAAGTGGGGAAGGAAGTAGAAAAACCATTACAGCTAGGAGGTTGGCTTGGAAGCAGCCATCCTTTAAAGAAAGCGTAACAGCTCACTTGTCTAAATAAGTTTTTCTGCGCTGAAAATGTACCGGGGCTAAAGCTGTATACCGAAGATGTGAGTGCTTATTGATTCCGATCAATAAGTGCGGTAGCGGAGCGTTCTGTAAGTCTGTGAAGGTAGTTTGTGAAAACTGCTGGAGATATCAGAAGTGAGAATGCTGACATAAGTAGCGTAAAAGAGTGTGAAAAACACTCTCACCAAAAATCTAAGGGTTCCTACGTTAAGTTAATCTGCGTAGGGTTAGTCGGTTCCTAAGGCGAGTCCGTAAAGGAGTAGTCGATGGCAATCAGGTTAATATTCCTGAACCTCTTAAGTGTGACGGGTTTTGTATTTGTATAGGTCTAATTGGATTGATCTATGCTTAAAAGAAGCTCCAGGAAATAGCACTTATATTCATGAGGCCGTACCGTAAACCGACACTGGTGGATGAGTAGAGTATACTAAGGTGTTGAAAGAATGATGTTGAAGGAACTCGGCAAATTATACCTGTAACTTCGGAAGAAGGGTAACCTGTTTTTAGGCAACTATTAGTAGGTGGCACAGAATAGGGAGTAGCGACTGTTTACTAAAAACACAGGACTCTGCAAACACGTAAGTGGAAGTATAGGGTCTGACGCCTGCCCGGTGCTGGAAGGTTAATAGGAGGGGTGTAAGCTCCAAATTGAAGCCCCAGTAAACGGCGGCCGTAACACTGACGGTCCTAAGGTAGCGAAATTCCTTGTCGGGTAAGTTCCGACCCGCACGAATGGCGTAACGATTTCTCCACTGTCTCCAACATCAATTCAGCGAAATTGAATTCCCCGTGCAGATGCGGGGTACCCGCGGTTAGACGAAGAGACCCCGTGCACCTTTACTATAGCTTTACATTGTTATTAAAAATGTAATGTGCAGGATAGGTGGGAGACTTTGAAATTATGGCGCTAGCTGTAATGGAGTCAACCTTGAGATACCACCCTTTACATTTTTGATACCTAACTATGTTTCATTATCTGGAACTAGGACATTGTATGGTGGGTAGTTTGACTGGGGCGGTCGCCTCCTAAAAAGTAACGGAGGCGTGCGAAGGTAAGCTAGAGCTGGTCGGAAATCAGCTTGATAGTACAATGGCATAAGCTTGCCTGACTGCGAGGCTGACAAGCCAAGCAGAGACGAAAGTCGGTCATAGTGATCCGGTGATTCTGTATGGAAGGGTCATCGCTCAACGGATAAAAGGTACGCCGGGGATAACAGGCTGATGGTGTTCAAGAGTTCATATCGACGACACCGTTTGGCACCTCGATGTCGACTCATCACATCCTGGGGCTGGAGAAGGTCCCAAGGGTTCGGCTGTTCGCCGATTAAAGTGATACGTGAGTTGGGTTTAGAACGTCGTGAGACAGTTCGGTTTCTATCTGCCGTGGGTGAAGGAAATTTGAGAAGATCTAACTCTAGTACGAGAGGACCGAGATGGATATACCTCTGGTGTACCAGCTGTTATGCCAATAGCATTGCTGGGTAGCTATGTATAGATGGGATAATTGCTGAAAGCATATAAGCAAGAAACCCTCTTCAAAAAGATTTCCCAATTAAGGCCGTGGAAGACTACCACGTTGATAGGCTAGGTGTGGAAGCATGGTAACATGTGAAGCTAACTAGTACTAATAGCCTGATTGATTTATTTGCTTTCTATGTGTGTATATGCAGTGTTAAATATTAGATTGAATTTATTGAATTAGAGATTTTTATTAACTTGGTGGCTATAGCAAAAATGAAACACCCGATCCCATCTCGAACTCGGAAGTGAAGCTTTTTAGCGCTGATGGTACTTGCAAAGGGAGAGTAGGTCGCTGCCAAGTTTATAAAAATCTCTTTATCAATTAAGTGGTGAGTATACCTTTATTTTAAATCCCTTATTTTGCTATTGTTTTTTAAATCTTTACTTTAACTGCGTTGTCTTTTCTTTCTTATATGTTTGTCGTTTTCTATATCATCTAACATTGTTCCTACTTCCTCTAGTTGGTTTCCTTTTGAAGGGGAATGACTGATTTCTGGTAATATTGCATTATTCTTCACATTCTTTAATAATATTTCTTGTTGGAGAAATGCTGATTCCCAATCTATCCATGTTCCTGTTCTTTTTTCTCTAGAGGGAAATAAAGGCTCATACATCTCACCGAAGCTTATATTATTTACCTCATTTATGTGTTCTATCATTCACCACACCCATTAACTATTTTTAAAAATTTTACCTATGTTATCATAAATAATATAGTTGTAAATACCTTAATTGAGATTTTTTTTATTTTATTTTTTTTAGGCAAATAGTTAGGTCTTTCTGTAAGTTTTTATAACTTGCTTGCATAATATTTCTATGAGTCAATATTATGTAATAGTACCCTGCGTTATTTATATTTAGAATGATGAATCTGGCAAGTGCCCGTAATCGTCTTTTGATTTTGTTTCTTTTTGCTGCTTTTCCAGTTTTTTTACTGATAACTAGACCTATTCTAATAGTGTAAATATACCTTTCGGGCTCTTTCTCTTTTATGGCGTATAACGATATATAGAGCCCACGATAGAAAAGACTACCAGGTGCTAGCTTATTTTTAAAAGCAAATGAAAACTCTTTTTTTTTATGCTCGATAACTTAACTATGCACATAGTTTTTTGCATCCTAGTGAGCGACGCCTATTAAGAATTTTCCTTCCAGCTCTTGTTGCCATACGTAAGCGGAAGCCGTGCCTGCGCTTTCTTATCAAATTTTTCGGTTGAAATGTTCTCTTCATTGTTTTTATAAATATAATTAGTTATTTTAATTTATTTTACTTTATTGTCAAATGATGGTTGCATTATATTTTGATAATCTTAAAGTTATATTCTCGTAAAATAAGATTCGATAGATGAATTCGTTGGCAATAATCCTCTCCATACCTACGCTACTAATTCTTTTATTTTGCTTTAAGCAAGTGGATAAGGTTAAATCTTATTTATATCTTAGTTGTATATGGATGTTAACTTGGTTGTTGATACTCTGTAACAATTGTTTTATAACTTCCATTTCTATAGCGTTACTTTTTTTCATGTTTGCTTTTATATTTAAAAGCAAAAGAAATAAGATAATCAAATTTTCACTGTTTGTGGCTCTAGCCATATCGTTTTTTATCACTTTGTTTATAATGTTATCTATTCTTACCCAATCTGTTAATTTTTTTAAAGAAGTAGCTATTTCAGAATTCTTGTTTTGCTTGAAATGGAGCCATAATGTGGTAACTATCAATGGAGAGAAAGTAGGATGTTTCGGTATAACCCCGCTTTTGGTTGGCACGTTGGTTATAACTATTGTAGCAATGCTGGTTGCTGTTCCGCTTGGTTTGTTTTCTGCAATATATATTAGTGAATATGCGAGTGGGAAAGTGCGTTACATTGTTAATACAACTTTGCAGGTTTTATCTGCCATTCCTACAGTTGTGTACGGATATTTCTCGGTTGTATTTTTATCTTCTTCTGTGAAACAGATAGCAAGTTTTTTTGGTTTGAATATACACTCAGAGAGTGCCTTGGTTGCTGGGTTATCGATAGGGATAATGATTCTTCCTTTTATTATTTCTTTATTAGAAGACGCAATCAGGTCTGTTCCAAAGAGCTTACGCTATGGTTTTATGGCATTGGGAGCCACTCCAGCAGAAACTATATGGCATATAACAATACCTTATGCAATGCCGACGATTTTAAGTGCAATTTTGTTGTCAATTTCGAGAGTGATAGGCGAGACAATGATCGTGCTGATGGCTGTGGGAATCAACTCAAACTTAACTTTTAATCCTCTCAATTCAGTTACTACTATTACTGTGCAGATTGCTACATTACTTACTGGAGATCAGGATTTCAATAGTGTGCAGACACTTGCTGCTTATGCACTTAGTTTAGTGTTGTTTATTATTACTTGGCTCTTAAATGCGTTTGCACTGTTCATAATAAAGCGTAATTAGCAAATGTTGTTGCAAAATTTCTATTAATAATATAAGATTTATTTTCTTAAGGAGTTCCTTGGGAACTTTTTTATAAAATTGTAGTGTTAGGTGATAAAAGTAAAGAGATGAATATAGGTAGAACGGTTAAGGTAACTCAAGCAGTTGTTGATTTAAAATTTGAAGGCGAGCTACCTAAAATATTTAATGCTTTAAAAAGCAAACTAAAATATAAGGGCAAGGAGCTAGTTTTAGAAGTTTCACAGCATATAGGTGACAATATAGTCCGTTGTATTGCTATGGATAGCACAGATGGTGTATCAAGAGATGACGAATTTGTTGATACAGGTGCACCAATATCAGTTCCGGTTGGACGTTCAACTTTAGGGAGAATCTTTAATGTTGTAGGAGAGCTTATAGATGAGTGTGGTCCGCTGAAAGGAAAGTATGATTTAGAACCTATACACAGAGCGCCTCCAAGTTTTACCGAGCAGAGGATACAGGAAGAAGTTTTAGTTACAGGAATAAAAGTTATAGATCTTCTTGCGCCTTACCTTAAAGGAGGAAAAATTGGTTTATTTGGTGGAGCTGGTGTTGGTAAAACAGTTCTGATAATGGAATTAATTAACAATATAGCAAAAGCTCATAAAGGATTTTCCGTGTTTGCCGGGGTAGGGGAGAGAACACGTGAGGGTAATGACCTTTATCACGAGATGATCACTTCAAATGTAATAGATATAAATGAACATGAAAAATCTCAAGCTGTTTTGGTTTATGGCCAGATGAATGAGCCTCCCGGGGCAAGGGCTAGGGTTGCTTTAACAGCTCTAACTATGGCAGAGTATTTTCGTGATCATGAAAATCAAGATGTTTTATTTTTTGTGGATAATATCTTCCGTTTTACTCAAGCTGGTTCTGAGGTTTCCGCTTTACTTGGAAGAATACCTTCAGCTGTTGGTTATCAGCCAACCCTTGCAACTGATATGGGTGCAATGCAAGAGAGAATAGCTTCAACTACTTCAGGCTCCATTACTTCTGTGCAAGCTATATATGTTCCTGCGGATGATTTGACTGATCCAGCTCCTGCAACTACGTTTTCTCACCTTGATGCAACCACAGTGTTATCAAGGCAAATAGCTGAAATGGGGATATACCCTGCTGTTGATCCACTTGATTCAACTTCTCAGTCTTTGTCTGCTGAAATCATTGGTGAAGAGCATTATAAGGTGGCTTCTGAGGTGAAGCGTATATTGCAAACTTATAAATCACTGCAAGATATTATTGCAATACTTGGTATGGATGAACTATCTGATGAGGATAAAATTGTTGTTGATAGGGCTCGTAAAATTCAGAAGTTTCTTTCTCAACCTTTTCACGTTGCGGAAGTATTTACTGGCATGCCTGGTAAATTTGCTTCACTTTCCGATACTGTGTCTAGCTTTAAAGGGATTGTTGAAGGCAAGTATGATCACTTGCCGGAAGCTGCCTTTTATATGGTAGGGAATATAGACGAAGCAATGCAAAAGGCTGAATTAATAAAGGATGAAACTAAAGTTGGAGCTAAAAGTTAAAGATTATGAATACCTTCAAAGTGCAATTTTTTTCTCCTGATAATCAAATTTTATTCAATAAAGTGGCTTCTCTTTCAATAAATGGGCTTGAAGGGGAGCTTATGGTTTTAGCTCACCATTCTCCTTACTTGATTTATTTATTACCTGGTATAATTACTGTTAAGATGAGTAACCGAAAAAAAGAAAAAGTTGTGGTTGATAATGGTGTGTTGGAAGTTGCAGATAACAATTGTAGCATTATGACGAACCAAGTTCAGATTTTTGATCATGTAATTCATGATGAGGAATCGTTGAAGAGCAAGAGGATAAACATGCAGTTGAATTATCTCAGTCAGTAAGTTTTTATCGTACGTTGTTTATTAATGGGGGAGTAGTATGGAAATTTTTCTTGATAGCGTTGACTTAAATGAAATTAAAGAACTAAAAGAATTCATTGACGGCATAACAACCAATCCTTCTTTGATAGCAAAATCTGGGCGTAAAGATAAGTATGAAGATTTAATAAGTGAGATATGCTCTATTATAGCAGGGCCTGTTAGTGTGGAAGTTGTTGCGGATAACCATGAAGATATGATTAAAGAAGGTCTTAAGTTAGCGAAAATCGCTAGCAATATCGTAATCAAACTGCCTCTTACACATGAAGGATTAATTTCTTGTAAAAAGTTGTGGACAGAACATAAAATACCTGTTAACATTACATTATGTTTTTCTCCTGGACAAGCACTGCTTGCCGCTAAGGCCGGTGCTTGTTTTATTTCTCCTTTTGTTGGTCGCCTTGATGATATAAGCTATGATGGCTTGTCACTAATAGAAGATATATGCACTATATATTCTAATTACGGCTTTGATACCAAAGTTCTTGTTGCATCGGTAAGAAGTCCAACACATGTAGTAGAAGCTGCAAGGCTTGGTGCTGATTCAATTACTGTGCCAGCAAAAATACTTAGACAATTACTTAGCCATCCACTTACCGACCGGGGGCTTGTAATATTTGAACAAGATTGGAATGCAAAACAATAAGCGGTCACAGAAACGGGAAAACTTGAAGAGCGAAAGCAAGTTTTGGCGCTAAATCAGAAAGCAGGTTGTTCAAGAGATCTATTGGTCGGTTTTTCTTCTTTCACTATTAATAGATTTATAACGCAATTGAGCTTAAATATTCAGTATGAAAAGCTTTGCACTTATTTTACTATTAGCTTCGTTTCCACTCTCAGCATCATTTACAAGCACTGAGGGCATCAAAGAAAACTGCGATTACGAATATTACCCTAAATTGGATCATAACTCTGCAGATGAGCTGTGTACTATAAAGCGAAATTATTACAGATACGGTGAGAAATTAAAAATGTTGGCAGACGAGAGAATAAAGGAGATAAAGAAAACTGCTTTAAACATTGGTAATAAAACTAGTGATTTATAAATTCACCATTTCTTCTGGTTTTACTATTCTTTCAAACTCTTTTTCAGTGAGCAGCTCAAGCTTCACTGCCGCTTCTTTTAAGGTGATATTTTCTTTATAAGCAAGTTTGGCTATTTTTGCTGCATTGTCGTATCCTATATGCGTATTTAATATAGTGACCAACATTAATGACTGATTCAGCAGATCTTTTATTCTCTTTTCATTTGCCTTAATGCCAATCACACATTTTTCTGTGAAATTTAAACTTGCGTCAGCTAAGAGTCTTATGGACTGCAAAACATTGTAAATTATTACTGGCTTAAACACGTTTAGTTCAAAATGGCCATTTGAACCGCTGATAGTTACAGTAACGTAATTTCCCATAACTTGAGCACATACCATAGTTACTGCCTCACATTGAGTTGGGTTCACTTTACCTGGCATAATTGAAGAACCTGGCTCATTTTCTGGTAATATTATTTCTCCAATTCCGCACCTTGGACCAGAACCAAGCAACCTTATATCATTTGCAATTTTCATTAAACTGACCGCTACTGTATTGAGTGCCCCACTTAGCTCAACCAGAGCATCATTTGCTGCTAACGCTTCAAATTTATTTTTTGCTGAAATAAACGGAAGATTGGTAATTTCTGCCACTTCTTTAGCAAAATCTTCAGCAAAGCCTTTTTTAGTATTAAGTCCCGTACCAACGGCGGTGCCACCTTGTGCAAGTTCATACACATTGTTCAGAGCTGATTTTACTCTTTCTATTCCCTTTTTAATTTGAACTGCATAGCCAGAAAATTCCTGCCCCAGTGTCAGAGGCGTTGCGTCTTGCAAATGAGTACGCCCTACTTTTATTATATTTTTAAATTCCTGAACCTTATCATTCAGTGCCTTATGTAGCACTTCAAGATTTGGAATGAGAGAACAATTTATCTGTTTTGCTGCTGCTATGTGCATTGCTGTTGGAAAAGTGTCATTTGATGACTGGCCAAAGTTCACATGGTCGTTTGGGTGTACTGGAGACTTGCTGCCCAAATCACCGCTCAAAGTTTCTATCGCGCGATTGCTGATCACTTCATTCATGTTCATATTGGTTTGAGTTCCAGATCCAGTTTGCCATACGACAAGTGGAAATTCATCATTAAATTTGCCGTCTATTACCTCCTGTGCAGTTGTGCAGATCGCATTCCCCACTTTTTCATCTATGGCACTATGCTTTATATTCACACGTGCTGCTGCAAGTTTTACTATTGCTAGCGCTTCAATGATAGGCTCTGGCATCTTTTCCGTGCCAATTTTAAAATTTTCCAAAGAACGCTGTGTTTGCGCTCCCCAATAATGTTCACTTGGTACTTTTACTTCCCCTAAGCTGTCTGATTCTATTCTGGTTTTTTTATTCATATCTTCCTCCTTGATGTCATACAAATAGCTGACACTGAAATCCAGTTTCACTACATAAATTTTTCATGTTAATATCTCCACTTTTTGGTTAATTAAATCGTACTGTATTGTATCTTAAACTGCAACTAACCTTTAGCTATAAACGTTTAAGAAGTTTACTAAATGAAAAAAGGCAAAGAAACCCCGAGTGGCGAGTTTTGACTCTATAATACTGTAAATTGGCGCTA
>NZ_JAHDJT010000003.1 GCF_023661085.1 Wolbachia pipientis | reverse complement strand
AAAGCAGCTAAATTGCAGCGTTTAAAGCATAAAAACGCCAATACTGAAAATAAATGCTGACCAGGGCTTCTTTTGCTTTTTTCTATTTGGTAAATTTCTTAAATATTTATTGCTAAAGTAACACCCTGGTTGGCTTTGTTGCGTAGCTAGCTATGCAACAAAGTCCATTAGGATCCATGCTTCTTTTTCTCCTGAATTCCAGCGTTATACGCTGGAACGACACCAAAAGGTTATTCTCCTCAAAGAGCAACATGCCTCAAGATTTACTAGCAAAATGGAAAGTAAGACTAGCCTCTAGACCGTGTGTAGCAAATAATCCACTGCCTATATTTATGCTGTCTTTTTCCTTACCTGTTATTGGTTTAAAGGTTCCTTTAAACTCTTTATTCTTCTCTTGTTTGCTAACAGCGTCTACCACCTTTTCATTCAATGCATCTGTGTTAAGCTTAAAGTTGCCACCGATAACGCCAAAATGTCTATACCCAACATGCATATTCACATTTTCATTGATGGAATAATCAAGACCAGCTCTTAATTGATATGCAGGTCTTATTGATGCTGCTCCAAACATCTTCATCCTTGTTGCACCGATCCCAGCTCCAACATAAGGTGAAAAGGAGAAATTATCATTTTTCCAGTGATGGTAAACATTTGCCATCACAGATGCGTTTTTAATTTGGTCGTTACTGGCTTTTATACCATATCCATAAGTTTTTTCTTGCTCAGTTTGCCCCTCTTTTACTTTAAACTTTCTTTGGTACATTACACTTACCCTATTGCCTTCTAAGTCAATATTGTCCACTTTTACAGAAGAATACATTCCTTCCAATGCAGCTCTATAGCTGTTATTACCCAACTCTCCTGTGTAACCAAACGCTATACTTCCAGCAAAAAGAGGGTTATAATTTGACTGATACTTATTTAAAAGCTGACCTTTCTCCCCAAAGTGGTTCCCATCCTTTATGGATGCATGAGTGATGTCTTTAGTTTTGACTTCCAGTGAACCCATGCTGTTAAAAAACTGACCATAGTATCCACCACCGAAGTAAAATCCTTCTGTTTCGCTTGCAAAAGACTGTTGTGACAACAATAAAGCAAATGCTGTAACTGCTAATATTTTTTTATTACTCATTTTACTACTCCCCTAACTTAAAGTAGATAATTTAATACTAATTAATTAAAAATGGCTTAAAGTGAAAAGCTTAATGATTTGCATAACTTGTTTTCTGAGCCAAAAAAATAGGCAAAATTAACCTTTATCTTCGGTTTTGTTGTCATTTTTTAATTCGTCGTCAATATCTTCATCATCAAATCCATCATCGTCTCTTTCCTCTGTAAATTTATCACTACCTTCAAATTTATCCTCTTCGTCGTCAAACCCGTCATCGTCTCTTTCTTCTTTAAATTCATCACCACTTTCAAATTCATTCTCTTCATCATTAAACCCATCATCTTCTTCATCTTCAAACTTGTCGTCAACATATTCATCATCAAGATCTTCCCCCTTAAGCTCATCGTTAATCTCTGATTCATCATATACTGCATTTTCAGTTTGAGCTTCAACAGGATAATCAGCAGCACTAGGCCCTGCAATAGCGTTATTTTCTTCTTTACTAACTTTATCCTCGTTAGTGGCAGAAAAAACTTTATTTGGATCATATGGCTCTTGTGTAGGCACACGGGTTGGCTTGAGTAGCTTTCTTGTGAAGGTGCTATCACTGTAGTATAAAATTTTCTTTGATTTAATTGGATAAGTCGACTCTATTAAAATTATCTGCTCATCACGTGGCAACATAATAATCTCTTGAGGCAGCAGCAACGCTCTCTGTGTCTCAGAGATATGCAACGACCTCGAAGCAGGATTCAAATCTAAAAATTTAGGTTTATTCAACGATTCTTGTTGTACAGTTTTGTTCCCTATAAGTTGCGATATCAAATTAGCCGTCTCAATGTTATTGGCTGCAAAAGTTATCCTGTATGTTGAGTTTGATAAAAAGGAGTTCATCCCTGCTTCTTCGTATATTCCTTTGAGCTGTTCAGTATCTTGAACAATTAAGAATAATCTGACTCTGTAACCACGAAAATATGCAATACCTGTTTGAAATTGCTCCATTTTTCCAAGTGTTGGAAACTCGTCCATCAAAAACAATACACCATAAGGCTCATCATCCGACGGCAATTTTCTACACAAAAACTCAGTTGCTTGCTGGTAGAAAACCTGCATTAAAGGCCTTAACCTGTTTAAGTTATCTGGAGTTAAACCAACATAAACTGTAACTTTCTTCTTTTTAAAGTCTAAAATATTAAAGTCACTTGTTGCCGTTGCAGTATCAATCAACGGGTTTGCCCACAATTCAAGCGACGAGTTCATAGTTGAAACAACACCTGATCTCTCCTTGTCAGCTTTCTGCAAGAAAGCTGCAATGTTCATATACGCCACAGGGTGTATTATTTTACCCATCGTATCCAAAACAACAGCAAGGTTGTAAACTACGTCATCACTACGCATAGTGCGCACAACTTCACCAAAAGATTTAACTTTCTCCGGTGCAGCAAGTAGATATAATACTACTCCAACAAATAAGCTTCTTGCTTCATTTTGCCAAAAGTCTTGTTCAGGCATGATTAAGTTGGCTATTTTCTGTACGTCGTCAACCATCTGTCCAGGTTTTTCGCTAATCCACTCTAATGGGTTGTAACAGTGGCTTACTCCATCTGGCTGTGCTGGATTCCACACATATACTTTCTGCCCCTGTCGTTCTCGCCAACCACTTGTTATTTCATAGTTTTCTAACTTTATGTCGTGTACAATTACCGAGTCAGTCCAAAATAATAAATTAGGAATTACAAAACCAACACCTTTACCAGAGCCTGTAGGAGCAAACAGCAATGCATGTTGAAACCCATCAGCAATAAAGTAGCCTCTTTTATCTTTACCAAGCAATAACCCTTTTTTGCTTCTTAACCCGGCTTTTCTTATGTCTTTTTCCGATGCCCACTTTGAATCTCCGTGTAGTGATTCTTTCTTTTTAAATGGCCGCCACTCAACTATCCTTTCCCTTAAATTCCACAAAATAACCATCAAAACAACGATAGGCAGCGCAGAAGATACGATCAACTTAATTTTGATCTCAAAGCTATACAACTCTGGATGATGCCAACAATATTGTATATGATCAAAAATTGTTGGCCAAAGAGCTTGAGGAAAAGGCGTCAAGCTAGGGTTAATTGCTTTAAAATCTACGCCATCTGGACCATCAACAAATAGGTAAAACAATACACCAGATAAATAGAAGCAAAATTCTAGTACACTGGAAGCTACAACTCCTCCTATCAAAATATTGCGTAGATGATTCCCATTACTCATAAACTACTTTTTCTAATTATGTATAAATTTAAGCATTTCCATCCGATGATCTAGTAAATAATATTTCAGAAATGCTTCTTTTTCCCCCGCTGGTTCTTTTTAGTTGAATAACAATATCGATTACATTTCTGATGTATGGCATGATCTGATCTGGGGGAATGCCAAGATTCGCTTGCATTACCATCAGTTTTATTTGCTCAAGGGCCATTGCTGGACTATCCGCATGAAGGGTTGATATTGATCCTGGATGACCAGTGTTTATTGCCCTAAGAAAGCTAAAAGCTTCCGCTCCACGGAGCTCACCAACTATTATTCTATCTGGTCTTAAACGTAAACATGCTTCTATCAAATCTTGAGTGGTCACTTTGGCCCTGCCTTGCCCTCCTTTAGAGGCAATCAAATGCACTCTATTTGGATGATCGTTCAAAACGATTTCCCTCGCATCCTCAACAGTAATAATTCTTTCTTCGGCTGGAATGGCACGTAAAGTGGCGTTAGTAAAAGTAGTTTTACCGGTAGAAGTTCCACCACTGATTATAATGTTTTTTTTATTTATTACAGCGTATTCTAAAAACTCTCTTATTCTTCTTTGCTTTAATAGTGAATCCAGGTAGCGGTCCACTGGATCATCAGTTACCTCTATAACAGTTTCAGAAAAAGCCCCCATCTTTTCATAATCATCCAATGCTAATTGTATGGTAGAAGGTTTACGAATTGACATGACTACTTTATCAGGCTCACATGCTGGTGGAAATACTATCTGTATACGATAACCATTTGGTAATGTAGCTGAAAGCAGCGGTGTTTCTTCGCTCAGTTTTTGTTCTGTAGCCTGAGCAATCAGTCTGCTAAGAGATTTTAAATGGTTAAGGTCAAATATCTCTAATTTTTCACACCTTATTTTACCACGATTTTCAACCCATACTTCTTTTGGCTTATTTATTGATATTTCATTTACGCCTTCCTCTTGAAAGATGCCTTGTAATGGCTCTAAATATGTATCAAGTGCAGCATAGTTCATTTCATTGGTTTAATATTGCCTGTAGAGGAAATACTATATCTTGGTTAACAAATACTTTCAACGCAGTGCCTTGATCGACATAAACAGTTGGTTTTTTATCTGTAGATCTATTGACTATATCTTGCATATCTTTAGAAAAATCACTGATTGACTTGCTAATTGCTTCTTCATAGACAGATTTGCTTCCTTGTCTCCGCAATAATTGCTTTATATCTTCCAAAGTTATTTCATCAATCTTATTATTATCAACTGAAGCCAAACCTTGGTCTTTTACTACTTGCTTAAATATCTCAACTAGGCTCCGTTCATTAGACGCATTCTTAATTTTGCTAATAGCTCCAAGTCCAAGTTTCCACTTATCATCCTTTGCACTCTTCTCATCTTCCTTGCCCTGCTTACCAATAATATCCTTAAGAGGAGAGATATCTATTTCAGTTGAAGTGATAGCTCTCACCGCATCTATAGGAGTTAGCGCATCAACAAGATTAGAAGCCTTTTGTCCTATAACAGCTGACCCAATTGAAACACCTGCAAGCAATATTGAAGAAAACAATGCACTTGCTATTTTATTATCAACTATGCCAGCTACTCCTGCTCTACCAAGCTCATCGTTACCAGGTGATGAAATAGCAATATCTATTCCATGGGGAAGAATGATTCTATTCCAGTTTATATTTATGCGAGCTCTTGCAACATTTGAGTCAAATGAATAGCTACCTATCAACCTCGAACCTCTGGGTATTAAAACTGTATCACCAGTCTCTGCATAAACATTACCGCTAACCACAGCACGTAGCGTTCCTTGCAGATCAGAATTTATTGCAGTTTCAAGAACAGCATCAATCATTTTACCTTGAGTAATCATAAATCCAAGTTTCCCCACTTTGATAGCTACACTCGGCTGTACTGAAGTGTTGGATAAAACGGCATCAGCAGCCTTGTCCTCTTTGCCAACACCTGAAATTGCTAACATCTGTGCACCACGTCTGTCTCTAGGATAACCACTCCCACCTATTTTAGGAAACGAGGTTGGTAAATTGCTGGCAATATTGCTATGAGGGAAGTTTTGCTTTGGCAAAACAGGTATATTTGACATGGGCGTTTCTCTTGGTTTTTCTTCTTCTTTTTTTACCACTTCTTCTTTTTTAGTCTGTTTTACTTCCGGTATAATTTGCGGTGTAGGAAGAGGAGGTAAAGATGGCAGATCAGTTATTATCCTTTCATGAACCATTGTATTATCCGGAACTTGTTCCAACTTTCCTTTCAATTCTTGAACATTTTGCTCCGTTTCTTCCTTTCTAAGGACTTCCACATCCTCTTCATCAGAAGAAGGACTAAAATAGAGATAATATATCCCGCCAACTAGAAGCACTAAAATAACAACCATTAATGCTCTATGGCCTTGATTAGAGCCAACTGTTACTACCTTGCTCTCTATTTCTGACTCATTTTCCGAATTGTTACGCTTTTCTTTACTCATGTTACATGTACCACAGCTAAAGTGATCTATTTATAATTTCAATTTCATTATTTTCATAACGCATGAACAACTTCTTATGCACCCCTTTTATTATAATATAACCATCAAATAACAGTCTTTTACAAGGTAATTTAGTTTTACCTTCTTCTGTAAAAATCTGAGGTATTTTGTTACTGTCCCTAAATTTAAAATAGGTTAAATAGCCATCGTCAAATAGCTCAATTGGTATTATATCAGTGTTAACACCTTCATCGATATATGTATAATTGTACTTCGTATCATTTTCCTGTATTACTCCTTCCGGCTTGTCTATAACATATTGCATTTGAGTAGGCGTTGATACTTCATCTAAATCGACATCAAATTCATCTTCCTCTTGAGGGTAATAAAAGCGTACTACATAAGATATATCTTTTTCAGCAGAGTAATCGTGACTTATTTTCTCAGTATCAGTATCTGGATATTTATCGTAGTTTGGTCTTGAGATTAAATCAAAAATGTAATTTCTTTTTTTGGTTGTTGTAATAATCATGTTAGTGCGACTACTAACTTCAAACGGCATAATAAGTAATTTATTGTCATAAGGGCTAATTTTCCAACTTGACGCATCACCAACAGCAATGTTTTTGACTTTTTCTCCCTCTGCAAATTCAATATAAGAATAGTAACCTTGACTAAAAACAACTGTGAATATTTCGTTAGGACTATACACAAAAGTTTTTATTCTGCTATCTACAGAAATAGGCTTATTGTAATTAACTGCTGCACTTAAACTGCTATTTATCAGTAAAGCTAAAGCTAACAATATTCTACACATATTCATCATCTACCCTATAAGAAGTAACCTGAAATCCTAATGGATTCACGTATCTTTGCTGATCATTCATTTCAAGTGATGCATACTTGTACGACATGATGACTATCTTGTTTTTTCTTACAGAGCTTCCATCTTTTCGTGTAAATTCCACAGTAAACCTCACCTGAAAGGTATCATCATACAATCTCTGAATTGAGCGAATCTTAAACTCACTTTTAACAAAACCTGAATATAAATTGAAAAGATCATCCATGTTCTGCGAGCTTATATAACTTCTAAATTCATTATATACATTGGGTGAAGAAAATAACCTCACCTTTGTATAATAGTTATAATTGTAGTTATATTGATCAAAAACCTCTCTTGCCTTTATATATTCTGCAATAAAATGATTGTTTAGTACTTTATCTGCGGAATATTGTTTTACTGTAACAGGATCAACCAATTGTACTATTCCAGATTTTTTTTCAATTTCTATAACAAATGGTTCAATAGTGCTACTTGTACTAATTTTAAATATAGCCAATATGCTTACAGAAATTGCTACTAATAATATTAGTGTAAATAAAAGTAAAGTATTTCTCTGGGCAACAACTGTGCTATAACGACTCGAACTCCAATTTATATCCTTATCCAACGACTCATTATTTTTCTGTTTGAAAAGCCTTAACATCTTAATTTTCTAAAAACCTTAACCAATATTAACGAACATAGTAAATCAACAAAGTAGTTACAACAGAAAAGCTAAAAAACCCTTAACTTGTGGCCTAGCTTGCCAAATTTTGTCTCCATATATGAACCATTATACTGATTACGCTCCATAATAAGTGGTAAACACCTTGTAACCTCTATACCACTGTTTTTCAACTCTGATAACTTTCTACCGTTATTTGTAAGTAATTGGACTTTTTTAACGCCTAATTTCTCGAGCATTTCAGCTGCAACGGTAAAATCCCTTTCATCATCTTCAAAACCCAATATTCTATTTGCATCCACAGTATCAAGATTATATTTTCTCTGCATATCATACGCCCTTAACTTATTAGTTAAACCAATGCCCCTACCATCCTGCATAAGGTATAATATAATACCACCGCTAGAGTCAGCCATTATTTGGATTGCTTGATGTAATTGGCTTCTACAATCGCACGATAAGCTGTCTAATAAGTCGCCTGTATAGCATGAAGAGTGAATCCTCACTAACGGGTCACCATCTTCATTTGGATTACCAATAATAATTGCATAATGTTCCCTTCCGTCACCTTTGGTTCTATAAGATATGATATTTACCTCTTGAGTCTGCTTCAAAAATAGTGATGTTTTGCACACTTCATATAAACCCTGGTTTCGTTGAAAATCGTTTATGAATGACGTGTCCAGCGCAATGACGTCATTTTTCTCACACCAGTCTCGCATCTCATTCTTATCTTTAAAAGTCATATCGATTACTAACGCGTATGGCAATAATTCTGAGAATTTAAGCAAAGTAGTAGCACATTTATCTATCATCTTTGAACGCTGCAACTCTTTTGTGCTACCCTCTGTTGAACAGTTTACTAAATAAAGTAGCTCATCAAAGTTGTTTATCGGTAAGCGTTTGCTGCCGTTTTCCTCATTTTGGAACGTATACTGCACCTTACTTGAAGTTAAAGTGACACATAGATTGTCTGATATGAGCTTATACTGATCAAATGAATCCCTCTCTAAAGTTTCAGCAGCAGCAAACAATAGATAATTATTTTCATCATATATTACAATTGGTAGACCACGCCGGATTTCACTGATGGCCCTCTCTACTTTATTTTTACTTTGATTTCCTATTAACATTTTACCTACATCAAATAACGACAAGAAGTTTGGTGCGGCCGAGAAGACTTGAACTTCCAAGGCCTTATGAGCCACAGCGACCTCAACGCTGCGTGTCTACCAATTCCACCACGACCGCACTTTATTCTAGTTTTTATATAATCATTTTAAATTACTTAATCATTTTATGATCCTTCATCCAAAGTGTCAATCTGATACTTAGGATAATTTATAAATTGTCTGTATAATTCTGTTGTGAATAGATCTCTTGCACTATGGTAAGGAATTTTTAGGAGACACACAGAATACTTGGAAAAGCACAAGCAAGCTTTGACACAAAATCAGAAAGCAGATTATGTAAGAGGTCTAATTTTGTGATTGTAAACTTCAATTATTTAAGATGATTGTGTCGCTAATTTTAAGCTCAGGTTTTTATATAAATGAGTATAGCTAATATCTTTATTTTCTTAACCTTATCTCTATCTCTTATAACCAGCTTTTATTCTGTTCATGCACAGATATTATACACATGGTCTCAAGCTATTCCGGAAAATAAATTAAGCGTACGTGCAATCATAGACAATGATACTTGTCCCATTGTTGATGTCGACGGTGAGGAAATGGAAATGCTAAGTCGCAGCTCAATTAACAATGGTGATCACACCGAAACAGTTTGTGAACTGACAGTGGAAACGAGTGCTGAAAACATTAGTATTGACAATATACAGGTTCCCATACTACCAGAAAAGACTAGCAAAATTGCTTTTATTGGTGATACAGGCTGCAGAATAAATGCATTATTTCAACAGGAATGTAATTCGGTAGATAGTTGGCCTTTTAAAAAAAACTTAGATTCCATTGCCTCTCATAAACCGGACCTAATTATCCACGTTGGCGATTATCATTACAGAAAAACAAAATGTAGAAATGAACAAAAGTGCGGTAATATCCATGGGTACAATAAAGAAGCTTGGTACGCTGATTGGTTCGAGCCTGCAAGGGATATTCTATCACAATCTTCTTTTCTCTTTGTCAGGGGAAACCATGAAAGTTGTGACAGAGCTCATGAAGGATGGTTTAGATATCTAGATCCATACCCCTTTTCATCTGAGAAATGTGAAAATTTCGTCCCTAGTTGGTCTTTAGACATTGGACCGATGAGATTTTTTATCTTCGACTCTTCGTCTGGTGAAGATATTTTCACAACTCAAAGTACAATTGATGCTTTTGAGAAGCAATTTAACAAACTAACACAAGATAGTTTTAACAAACCCACGTGGTTTTTAACTCACAAACCGCTCTGGAGATCTCCCAAAAAAGAACTTTTGACATTAAGAAGTCATGGCAATCTCACACAAATTGAAGCTTTTGGGGATAAATTTCCAAGCAATGTCACTACCATAGTTTCCGGCCACATTCATATAGCTCAGATCTTATTGATGAGTAATGTTCCAGACCAGATTATAGTCGGAAACGGTGGTGCACTATTACACGCTCAAGATCAGGAACCTATTTATCAAAATGTAGAATTTAGTTACTCAAACGGCAAAAATTACTTAGCACATGAAGTTAGAAACTTTTTTGGCTTCGGTTTTGCAATATTAAACTTAGATGATCACGAATTTACTTTCTATAATCAAGATAATGAGGAAATGTATTCTACACAGCTAACAGAAGACTTTGAGCTTAAGGTAGATCAAAGTCACGATTTTAGGTAAATAACAAACACTAAACTTCTTGTATCTAAAAGGCAATTATTCTTGGCATTTTTTGTGTGCTCTAAAATTGCCTTAGCTATGAGTATTAAGAAATTTACTGAATAGAGAAAAAGGCAAAGAAATCCCGAGTGGCGAGTTTTGACTCTATAATACTGTAAATTGGCGCTATAATAATTTACTGACGCTTAGTTTAAGCGCGATTTAGCTGAATGTAGAAAAAATGAAAAAGACATGCAGCCGCTATAATTTGATACAATCCACCAAAAAATACCCCGAGTTTTTTACTGAATTTTGTCATTGAGCCTGCAGATCAAAAACAAGTTTTGAGTCAGAAATACCCCTAGTGCTATGGTAAGGGTGCTGGAGGAATTTGTCAAGTAGCTTTTTTGTTTCTATATGTCTAGCATGCTACTAAAAACTATGCGAGTGGTCTATTGCCGCTCCAGCGCTAAACATAAGGCCTGTGTCTCTACTTAAACATTTTCCTTAATTGATTAATTTCATCAGCAAAGTTTGAGTCGGTTTTTATAAAATTTTCTATTTGTTTTACTGCATGTATAACAGTAGCATGATCTCTGCCACCAAAGCTTCTTCCAATATCTGGTAGGCTTTTTTGTGTGAATTTCTTAGCGAAATACATAGCTATTTGCCTTGGTCTTACAAGACCGCGAAGCCTTCTATTAGAGTGCATATCCGCTACTTTTATATTAAAAAACTCAGCTATTTTCCTTTGTATTTCTGCTATTGTAATTGACTTATGATTTGATCTAAGAAGATCTGCTAAAGTTTCACTGGCTGACTCTACTGTCATACTCCTCCCAATCAACGAAGTATGGGCAACTTTATTCAATGCTCCTTCCAATTCTCTTATATTAGATTTTATGTTCCTTGCTAAAAACTCCAGAACATCATCTGGAACATACATACTCATTTGTTCCACTTTGGCCTGCAATATACCAAGTCTTAATTCGAAAGTTGTCTCGTTAATATCCGCCACTAACCCCCAACCAAGCCGCGATTTTATTCTTTCCTCTACTCCATCAAGATCGCTAGGGGATCTATCAGCCGATATAACCAATTGTTTATTTTGGTCTATTAGCGCATTAAAGGTGTGAAAAAATTCTTCCTGCGTGCTATCTTTACCACTGATAAATTGTACATCATCTACCATCAATACGTCTACTGACCTAAATTGTTCTTTAAACAACATAATATCCTTACTTCGTAGTGCTGTAATATATTGGTACATGAACTTCTCTGCTGATAAATATGCTACTTTTCTTTTCACCGATGGAGAATTGACTATGTGCCAAGCTATAGCATGCATCAGGTGTGTTTTACCAAGCCCCACTCCACCATATAGAAACAGAGGGTTGCTGCCTGGTATTGGATCTATAGACTCTGCCACACGCTTTGCAGCTGTAAATGCTAATTCATTTGGCTTGCCTACCACAAAATTATCAAAGGTAAACCTTGGATCCAGCGGTGAACCAAGACTATGATTACTTTCCTCTCTACTTTTTGATATAGTATTAGGGTTTGAATTCTTTTCCTCAATTACTTGAATATCAATAGAACGTATACTTTCATCCTCATTCTGCCATAATGATAGTATTTTTTCCATGTAGTGAACCGTAATCCACTCCTTTATAAATCTTGTTGGCACAGACAACAAAACTTCTCCATTGCTACTACTGACAAATCTAAGTGAACTTAGCCAGCTGTTATACGTTGCCTCTCCATAAAGATTATAAAGGCAATTTTGGATTTTTTCCCAAGCAATATTGTGATCTGTTACTGTAACAATTTGGTCAAAAAACATAGTAGAAACCTTAGGGTTAATCAAGCTCATATATTACACCAAGAAAAAAGCAATAATTAGAAAAACACAAGATAATCAATAGCTTGCTGCAAAGCGAAAAGCTAATACTACTTAATACACACTAAAAATTATGGTGATTTTTGATGAGTTGTAAAGGGTATAAAATCACTAAAATTGATCATTTTTCTTTCAACAAATGAAACCTCGCTTGCGTTAAGGATTAGCAGCGTGCTAAAAAAATAATAATGTATTATGTACAAATAAGATATTAAATTTATTGGCAAAAAAGTAAAGTGCTCATATAAATATAACTAACTTAATATAAACTTACTGAAGTAAATCTATGATCATATTAAGTGGTTTAAGTTGTTATGCTAAATTTGGTATTGAACTAGAATTTTACATTGAAGAAATAGAAAAAGAGCATTTATTTCTTAGTAATATTAAAAATAAAATAGCTTCACTTGGATTTTCCTCTGAGAAAGAAAGTTCCATACATCAATATGAGATAAAAAGTGGTTGTTACACCAATTCTAATAACTTAATCAAGCATTTTGAGTTAGTAAAAGAATTAATTACTGAAACAGCACAAAAACTTGGTGGGAATGCTTCCTTCAAAGCAAAACCCTACTTAGATAGAGCAGGCAGTGCATTAAACGTACATGTTAATTTGGTGGATGCAAACAACAGCAACTTATTTTACCGCAACGAACAAAAGTATAGTGACTACTTGATTTATAGTATTGGTGGATTATGCGCTATGATGAAAAAACATATGTTATTTTTTGCTCCAAATGATGATTCGTATTTAAGATTTCAATATCCAAACATTCATACCCCAACCACAGTTAGTTGGGGCGTGAATAATAGAACTGCTGCGATAAGAATACCCAATTTTAGCGGTAAATGTCGCCTAGAACACCGTGTCCCTGGAGCAGACTGTAATCTTGAAAAAGTGCTTGCAGCAATAACCGAAGGTATCACTTTTGGCATAAAAAACAAAATTTCCCCACCAAACAGAGTATATGGTGTTGCATCCGACCCTCAATATAAGATGGAGAGTTTGGTCTGAGCTCTCCATCTTATGGACATCTAGTAGAAAAATCTAATCTGTTTCTCCTATTCGATAAATTATACGGGGAATCAGAGAGAGGGGAGGCCATCGCCGATAACACATCCATTATCACCATCTGGCAAAATAAAGTTCTGCATATTTTTTACGCATGTAACCGTCTGATTGATTAATTCTAACATTTCTTTACATTCTATTAACTTCATCACTTCATTAACCCCACCTACCAACCTATTTTCTTTGATGTAATTAAGATCCTGCGTTATACCTCTAATTTTGATCCGCATAGAAGATTGCCCTTCTTTAAGCCGTTTCATAACTAGTGTGCTCACTTCCTTGCAGTTCTGCACTTTTGATTTTTTAGCTCTTTGTCCAGATTTTTTCTCTCCTACACTGAGATTTTTTAACCCATTGCTTAACATCTGTATCTCTTTTCTTAGTGCACTAAGCTCTACATTTGTCTTTCGCAGTTCTCCTTCAGTGGAATGTTTTTCAGTACTTTCCTCTTGAGTTCCATTGTCTTGAGAAGTAATTTCTGCCTGAACTCCATTGCCTTGTGAATTAACCCCTGTTTGAGTTGACGTATCGCTATTGGCAGAAGAAAGAGCAGGAGGATTACTACCAACATTACCTCCACTGCTGTTAGTAACAGGCACAACACCAGATGACAACGCAGAATTACATCCCTTACTTCCATCCATTCGTATTATCTCTTCCCTACTCTGCTGCATTCCTAAAAATTTCTCCACTGCCTCACGTAAGGACGAGCCTTGAATATATAATTCCTTATTTTGTTTTATTAGTTCCCAAAATTCTTTCGATGGCGATTCAAAGTTTTCACCATCAAACTTCACTATTTTAGTTATTCCAGTACTATCCACATTCATAACCATGGTACAAGTTGAGGTGTTCCCAGACTCATCTTCTACAGGCCACGTACTTGTCATTTGATAACATGCACCTTCTTTAAATTCATAATATCTTTTTTTATCCTTTCGACGAGCGCATATGTCACGCTTTTCATTGCAATAGATATTCAACTTACCAATATCTTTCTCCTGCTGTAAAATATCGCTAATCTTAATTGGCTTGCTTTTATCATAATGAATAAGATTGATATTCAAAACCTTATTAGCCTTTTGAGTTTCTTTGCAATAAGCCTGAAAACTTGCTTTTCCTCCAAAGTACTTACTTGCAACTTCTTCTCCTTCCTCCACTAATTTTATGTAATCATCCATACTTTTCTTAAAGCCTTCACTAACAGATTTGCCTAACTCATCTACTGCTTTATTTACATAAGTTTGTTTAAAATCCCTATCGTTCATTAGGTCATAAAAACTCCACTTATCTCTATAAGCCTTTTGTACAGAAGCAAAATTGCTTTTTTCTTTTAGCTTTTTTAAGAACCACACTTTTTTTTCAGATTTTCTAGTTGAAAATCTGTCGTTATCTTTACGTCAGAATTTCTCGTCAAAACACTAAGTTTTTCTATAATTGGGCGGCAAAATCTCACGATAGTAGAGCTTTCAGGCGAAAGACCTTCAATGATTCCTTCCAAACGTTTAAGTAGAGGTAGAATATAATAATCGATTACTTCTTTTTCTGATCTTGCCTTATCAGCATAAGGAATATTCCTAGCTTCACTCAATTTCAATTGTGAACATAATCCTTTTAATGTCAAATGGACAAGCATGGAACAATAAATTTCCATATCCAGTAAAGTTGGCCTAGTATAAAATCCAGGGTGATTACTTACTTCTCCCACTTTCACTACATTGTTTCCATTTATCTTACCAAGCATAACGCACCTCCTTCAAAAGAAACAATAATATTTTTAAAGCTAACAGCTTCTTCTACACAAACCCTGACAATGAAATGTTGAAAATAACTGTAAGTGTTAGACTTGAGCTCAACTTTTTTGTTTTCGTCATACACTGAACTTACCTTCACCATACATCATTATGCAAAGCTGTTTTGTATAATAGGTTAATGTTTAAAGTCGCGCAAGTGTTTTTTTTCGCTAAATAAGCGTTTTTTTACTGGATAACAGTTAATTAAGACGCAAGAATATTCTCAGGAAAATTAAAATCTTTAAGTTCTATAACATCTTCCCTCTTTGGACTGGTTGAAATTAGATAAATTGGGACACCTATTAATTCTTCTATTTTTCTCACATATTTCATCAAATTTGCAGGCAATTCCTCAACCGACCTTTTGCCTTGAGTGTTTTCTTTCCAACCAGGAAATTCTTCATATATCGGCTTCAATTCCCCTTGTATTGAATGTGATGCAGGTAAATAATCGTATATTCTTCCACTGCACTTATAACCAGTACATATTTTAACTATGTCGAAAGAATCGAGAATATCTAGTTTAGTTAATACAATACTTGAAACTCCAGAGAGTTGCACTGCCTGGCGTACTAAAACTGCATCAAACCACCCGCAGCGTCTTCTTCTATTACTCACTGTTCCAAGCTCTTTGCCTATAGCAAATAAGCTATCCCCCACTTCATTTTTCTGCTCAGTAGGGAACGGACCGTTGCCTACTCTTGTTGTATAAGCTTTTGCTACACCGATAACATAGACATTGGAAAACAATCCTGAGCCTGTTATTGCTTGTGATGCTACGATATTGCTTGAAGTAACGAAAGGGTATGTTCCATGGTCAATATCTAAAAATGTGCCTTGGGCGCCTTCAAATATTATTTTCTTACCTCCTCTTGTAAGGTCATTCAATATTTTCCACACTGGCTTTTTGTATGGAAGAATTTTTTTTGCGATCTCTTCAATTTCCTTTAACATTTCCTCTTTTTTTACTACCAGACAGTTTAGGCCTTTCCTGATAGCATTGTGGTAACTCAGAAGAGCATCCACTCTATTATTGAGCTCATCTGCGTTTTCTAAGTCACAAAGGCGTATAGCTCTTCTTCCAACTTTATCTTCATAACAAGGCCCTATTCCTTTGTTTGTTGTGCCAATTTTGTGATTCCCGTTCAAATCTTCAAATAACTTTTCCTTGTCCTTATGCACATTAAGTATCAACGGGCAGCTTTCAGATACAATCAAATTGCTCGGGTTGATATCTATTTCTCTAGTTTTTAATGACTCTATTTCTGAGATTAGAGCGTGCGAATCAAGAGCAACACCGTTTCCTATAACAGATATTTTGCCCGTTCTTAAAACAGCGGAAGGCAGCAAATTTAATTTATAAACCTCATCATCTATTACTACAGTATGTCCTGCATTATTTCCCCCCTGAAATCTCACGACTACGTCTGCGTTCTCAGAAAGGTAATCTACTATTTTACCCTTTCCTTCATCGCCCCACTGTAGACCAACAATTATAATATTATTCATCAATATCTTCTGGATTAACACGTAAATATTAATGCAGTACACCACAAATGACAAGGAGTAATTCTCCGAGCTGGTTAGCTAAGATCTAACTTTCTGGGTTTGAGTAACTCTCTAAACTATTGCTTGAATGGTTTTTTTAGCTCACAACTATACGAACATTGTAGTTTGAGAGCAACTCTCACTGGAAGGGTGTTATGAAAGTAGCACATTTCTTATCATACCAGTGCCCTTTTTTTGTCATCCAAGTAGCTGACACCGAAGGGGCGCTTGGATGACATCATAGGGGCTGCTCTCACGACGCCCTTAGTTACTAGACCTAAAGGAAAATATCAACTGGGTTTATAGTCTATTACTACCGTTTTTGCAATTTTGTCGTAAAATGTTTGTTTGCGTTGGTCAAGTATTGCAAACATTGAAACTGAAATTAGCACGATAAAAAGACATCCAGAAACATAGTCGGGTAGAGGATTAGACAGAAAATTACAAATAGTCCAAATACCATCCTTAAAAAGGTATCTTATTGTTGCTTGCTTTAGGGTAACATTTGTAAATGTACTTGCATCTTTTATATATATGCCACACAGTAATTTCCCTGGAGTGCCACCAAGTCTTGTTGTCATTAGTATATTAAACATTATATATACTGGTAGTATTACCATAAGGATTACCATGGGGATAACTGTTCTGTAAGTGTCATCTGCATCATTGTATGATGCAGATGAATGATGTAGAAAATATAGAAAAAAGGCCGTGGTCAATGCTATTATCATCCATAAAACAATATCAATTGTGCATGCTAAAACTCGTCTCAGAATTCCTGCATAACTTATTTCAGTATCCATATACTTTCCATGTTCTATGATGACGTAACTAGTATAAAAGTATGTTATTAAATAACCGTAAACATGCTGATTTTGGTAATATTGACTACTTGTGTCGCTCCATCATTTGAATTAACATTAGGTCATTTATAGTTAGGAGAGTTATGTCAACACCAATCACAGTTGCATATGGTGATGGTATCGGGCCGGAAATTATGGAAGTGGTGCTATCGATATTGCGCGAAGCAGAGGCAAAAATCTCGGTAGATGTTATTGAAATAGGGGAGTGTGTTTATAACAGGGAATGGTCTTATGGAATTTCTCCAAGTGGCTGGGAGTCTATTGAAAGGACAAAGATATTACTTAAGTCTCCAACAACGACTCCTCAAGGTAAAGGCCACAAAAGCTTAAATGTTGCGTTGAGAAAAAATCTAGGGCTATATGCAAACATTAGACCGTGTATTTCGTATCATCCTGTTATAGAAAATAAATTCGATAAGTTTGATGTCGTTGTAATACGCGAAAATGAGGAAGACGTTTATACAGGGATAGAGCATAGACTCACTGGTGACTCTTATCAGTGCACTAAAATTATTACTAGATCCGGATCAGAGAAGATATGCAGGTACGCTTTTGAATACGCGAAAAAGCATGATAGAAAGAAAGTAACTTGCCTAACTAAAGATAACATAATGAAAATGACCGACGGTACTTTCCATGCAGCGTTTGATCATGTTGCAAAAGAATATCCGGATATAAAGGCGGAACACTATATAGTTGATATTGGAATGGCACGTGTTGCCACAGAACCCGAGAATTTCGATGTTATAGTAACTGAGAACTTGTATGGTGATATATTGTCAGATATAGTAGCACAAACCTCAGGATCTGTGGGGCTTGCTGGAAGTAGCAATATAGGGAGTGAATACGCGATGTTTGAAGCAGTACACGGCTCTGCTCCTGATATTGCAGGAAAAAACATAGCTAATCCTTCTGGGCTTTTAAATGCTGCAGTTCATATGCTAGTTTACATGGGTCAAGTGGGTACTGCAAAACTGATTTACGATGCGTGGCTGAAGACTTTAGAGGATGGAGTACACACTGCCGATTTATATAAGGAGAAAAAGAGTAAGCAAAAAGTTGGTACAAGAGAGTTTGCAGAAGCTGTTATAGATAATCTAGGAAAAAAACCCACAACGTTATCTGAGCTTATAATTGGCAGTGGCTCAGACAGTAGAGTGGATAAAACGCAAGATAACTGTAAGCAGGACTACAAAGTTAGAAAGCTGGTTGGTAGCGATATAACAATTGCCTGGAGTAAGTCGGCTGATTTTGATCAAATAGTGAAGTTATTTGAATCGAGTAATCCGAAAATTATAGCAATATACTCAAAAGGTCTTGCAATTTGGCCGGGAAGTCCAAAATCTTTAAGTGACCAAATAACCTGCAGGTTTATTGCAAATAATGAAAAGAAAACTATTACAAATAGTGATATAAATAGCCTGCTAGTCAAACTTGAAGAAAATAGCTTTGACGTGGTGAGAATGGATAAGTTGTATTTGTATGATGGGAAAGAGGGGTTCTTTTCTTAAAAAAAATGCTACAAATGCAATGGACTCAAAAAAAATAGAATTGATATTTGAAAAGTTCAAGCAGTCGAATTCTATACCGAAAATAGAGCTAAATTACACCAATCATTTTACATTGCTGGTTGCGATAGTTTTGTCAGCGCGGACGACTGATGTAAGCGTTAATAAAATTACAAAAGAGCTATTTAGCACCACCGATACACCAGAAAAGATGCTAGAATTGGGGCAGAACGAGCTAAGGAAACGCATAAGCAGCATTGGTTTGTATAATTCCAAGGCAAAAAACATAATTGAGCTCAGCAAAATATTAGTTGAGCGGTACAATAGCGAAGTTCCTACAAATTTTGACGATTTGGTGTCTTTGCCAGGGGTAGGGAGAAAGAGCGCTAATGTGTTCTTAAATTCAGGGCTTGGCGTTCCAACATTGGCGGTTGATACTCATGTTTTTAGAGTGAGCAATAGAGTAGGGCTTGTGAAAGAAAAAGATGTGTTTAAAACGGAGCAATCCCTTTTAAATGTAGTTCCAAAAAAATACCTGCTTTATGCTCATCATTGGCTGGTTTTGCACGGTAGATATGTTTGCAAAGCACAAAAACCCTCATGTGAAACGTGCATAATTCATGATTTATGCGAATTTGAGGGTAAGAGGTACAAGGTCTGTTGCCCAAATAGCTGCCTAAGCCACAGAAATAAAAAAACTACTTGATAACCTCCGCTTTCACCCTTATAATGAGACTGAAGCTATTATTTATCTTCAGTCTGTGCAGATTAAATG
>NZ_JAHDJT010000039.1 GCF_023661085.1 Wolbachia pipientis | reverse complement strand
TAGCTGGTTGCAATTCATGAACTGGATAGGAAGATGTCATTCCAGCGCTTGACGCTGGAATCTAGGAATTTTATCAAGTAGGTAAGTATAAAAGTAGCTGTTTTATGATAAAATACGACGTTTTTGATGATTACGGAAATGCTGGGATGACACCCGCAAATTATCTGCTAATTGCAATGTTCGTACAGTTGTGCCTTATAAGCATGAGTATTACTCTTCTTTTTTGTCACCTTCAGGCTTTTCTTGGTCAACCATTCCTTCGCCAATCTCTTTTATTTTTAGTATCAACGACTCCGGTATATACACATCAACTATATCTTCTACTGTTGAAAATAAAGCCTGGTAAGAGTGCGAATTTATTATCCAATTAGGCAATATGTCTTCAGCTTCTATTTTAGACTGCTCCTCTTTTTTGTCATGTGCCGTGTAGCAATATAAGTGCACGGCAAAGAATAGTACATAAGAAAGCAATATTCCTCTGAGCGCTCCGACAAGGATTCCGGTAACCCTATCGATTAACCCCAATCTTATGGGTGACAATATGTACATCAGCCAGTTGTTTACTATCATAAATATAAGGTTGAGTATAATAAATACAGAAATTGTAGAAAGTATGTTTTGCGTAGCTTTAGAATCAAAGTATTTGCTATAGTTTATAGCGAAGAAATCATAATGATTAGCTGTCAGAAAAACCGACAAAAACAAAAACATTAACGCGCATAATTCTTTTATAAAGCCTCTAGTTACCGAGATTATTACGCATACAATAATAATGAAAATAATTAGACAATCGAAAAGCATACTACATATTATATAGTTTTCAAGATATAATAATTGCAAACAACGAAATTGTAAAATTAATTGTATCTATGCTGCATCAACTGGTCTAAATATCTAGCGATCATGTCGACTTCTAAATTTAGATAATCATCCACTTTGTTATACTGAAAAGTTGTGTTTTGCCATGTGTAGGGAATAATATTAACAATAAATTCTTGGCTGGTAACTGAATTTACTGCGAGAGAAACTCCATCTAGCGTCACAGATCCCTTTTTTGCAACAAATTTAATTAACTCTTGTGAGCACGACAGCTTGATTTCATGAGAATCCAAATTTTGCTTGATCGCAAGAATTTGCACTGTCTTATCTACATGACCCTGGACTAGGTGGCCATCGATTCTATCACTCAGTCTCATTGCTTGTTCTAGGTTTATTTTCTTTCCTACTTTCCAATTATTTAGGTTAGTAACCTTCACGGTTTCTTGAGACACTTGAACTGTGAATACATCGTTAATTATGTCAACAACAGTTAAACACACACCAGAGCAAGCTATTGAATCTCCTGTACCTATGAAAGATAAATTTTGTGCCTTGATATGGAAGATTTGATCGGAGTTAGAGCAAGCCTTGGTGTCAATTATAGTTCCAATATCTGTAATAATTCCCTTAAACATACAGTAAAATAAATAATGTTATCACAAAAAATCTTTTAAAATAGCTATCCATTAAGCGGGGGCAAGAGACTTGTTTTTACCTGCCTGCTCAATAGATTCTACCGAATATTTAGAATATATAAAATAAGCCAAACTCAGAACACATAATGTGGCTAGTATTGGTAAGCCTATGTTCAATACCATCCCAATACTTTCTCTTTTCTCTAGTGGTACTACTCCCTTTAAAATTGACACTTTTCCTAGCGGCAAATGCCACAGGCAGAGCGTTGATATAGAGGATGCTATCAACAATAGACAAAAATAAGTCTCTTTCGAAGAAAACACGATTTTTAACAGCGGTTTGAAAGCAGTATTAGTAGCTGGTGGAGTTGTACTTGTTACTGGTGAAGGGCTTGTGGTTTTATTTGGTAAAGGATTTCCACTTTCGTGAGAAACGTTTTCAGGCTGTGGAGAAGGTTGTATGGGAATACCTGAAACTAATTTGAGTAATTGCTCTTTTTTTCTATACACTTGCCTTTGTAAATATTCTTTACCTAAAAGTGAGTTATTAGAAGGTTGTGGCCTTTTGAGTATCTGTAACACTTCTAATACTTCACCTGGCTCTAATACTTCATGTAGTTGTTTATCTTGGAAATAAACAATATTGAACACCGAGTTGAAAATATTGTGAAATGTTTCTGGATCATGATTTTTGTATCCATTCATCACTTCTACAAATATTTTATCGAGTTTTTCCCCTTGTGCTCAGCTTGATTATCTATCACAGCTACTCTGGCATCATTTTGTGCTTGTCTTACGGCTAATTGTTTTTCCTCTTCTGACAGTGCTTTAGCTTGTTTTTTTGATTTCTTTCTTCTATTAGCCTTGAAATAATCTGTATGCGACTTGGTTTGACCTATATCGGAGAGCTTTGCAGTTTCATCTGTTTCTCCTTCATTTTTTTGTATTACCTCGTTTGGCTCTATCTCTTTGGGTAGTTGGTAAGCTAAAGCCCTCTGTTTTCGTGACAGCTTTGGCGGCTGTTGAAAGAAGAATTGCACTGTACTAAAAAGGTTGAGTAGGCGAAAAGACTTAAACCAAGTAAAATTGTCGTACATTGCAGCAACAACTACTGGTGCACGTGTAACTTGCTTCCTGCTATTCGTTACATTGCAGCCAAACGAGCCCCTCATTGGTACCATACGCGTCAAGTTAAGGAAAAGTGACATAAGGAGGGAAGAAGATGATATAAAAAACTATTTAAATATTAAGTAGTTAAGTTAATAATTTATCTTATTTTAGGTAAGAATTTCCTAAAAAATAAATGAAACAAATAAGACATCCTCTTTAAATGTTGCTATATTTGGCAGCATTTCCTTAACTTGACGCGTATGCTCATTGGTACGATCTGTTTATCTTGTATGTTCTCTTCTTGAACTATATTTCGTTCTTCTCCGCTTTTAGTTTTTTCTGCTTGTGGCGTATCCTGACTTTGTTTCTCACCTTTGGTCTCTTCCGCGCATTTTAGCTTCTTATTTAGGAATAACTTAATCTTGTGCAAATTACCTAAGTCAATGTCCTTGATATTTGCTTGCAGTTTAATTGTGATTCCTTCCAGGAGGATTTGAAGAGGAGCATTACTTATAAATTCTTCTACAGTGTTAAAATTATTAACTTCGCCATGGCTGTTATGTAATTCCTCACTTTCTTTCGATACTTCTATGTTGACTGTGAAATTTTTCTCCTGAAAAAGGCAGGTTTTAAAAAAATCAATTAAAGGTTTTATTTGAAGCGGTCTCATATTAGAGGTGTCTTTACCTGTTGCTTTCAACAGTTTTAGCTTAAACGAGAATTCTTGCACATCGTTTTTAGTACTTTTCGAGCGAATGGTGCTGACCTCCACCGATTCATTAGAAAATGCTTTACTTATGTCCTTATACCAAGTTTCACTGGTAATGGAACAAATGAAAAAGAGCTCTTTTTGTCTATAATTGGGAAGTTAAGCAAGTTTATAGCATATCCCATTTGTCTTCCCAATAACGAATGTTGGTATTAGACCTCTTCTTAAAGAACCTAGGTAAATCCTCTATTTTATACTCCTTCTCAGTTCCAATGTCACCGTTGTGCATATTCTCGTTTATTAATTTCTTAATATAAAATTAAATAAAAAGTATAATTAGTCAACAAATTAATAATCAAAACAGGACAATTTTTCAGATTGTTGATGATATTGAAGATTTTACTATAATAAAAGTTTAAGCTAGCATTTCTGAGATGAATAAAGAGCTATTGAATGAAATACCTTCGCTTGAGGATAAAGCAGTTTCTGAAATTGAGGGTGCTTCTTCTTTGCAAGATTTGGAAAAAGTCAGGCTATCATATTTGGGAAAAAAAGGTGTAATTAAAATTTATTTTGATGACTTAAAAAAGATAGAAGACGCAGAAAAAAAACGTGATTTGGGCGCAGTTATTAACGTTTTACGCAATAAGCTGGACCAGCTTATAACAAACAAGGAAACCATATTAAAAGCCGAAGAAATTAACTTTAAACTACAAAACGAGGCTGTTGATATCACATTGCCCGTTAGGCCAGAAAAAATTGGCAGGATTCATCCGTTGAGTAAGGTTATAAGTGAGGTAAAACTCATTTTTGCACATATGGGTTTCAAAGCAGTCGATGGTCCTGACATTGAAGATGAGTTTCATGTGTTTGATGCGCTAAATACCCCAAATCATCATCCTGCACGGGAGGAGCAAGATACCTTCTACTTAAAGAACAAAATAAACGACAAAAGAATGGTGTTGCGCACTCATACCTCATCTGTGCAGATTAGAACCATGGAAAAGGCAAAAACTTTCCCAATTAAGATAGTGGCTGCCGGTAGGGTATACAGAAATGATTTTGATGCAACTCACACTCCTATGTTTCACCAGGTAGAGGGGTTATACGTCAATGAGAATATCAATATGGGCCAGTTAAAGTTTACCATTCATCATTTCCTCAATAAGTTTTTTGGAGATAAGGGATTAAAGATACGTTTTCGTAATAGTTTCTTCCCTTTTACTGAGCCTTCTGCAGAAGTGAATATAAGTTATGGGGGTAGTAAATGGATAGAAGTACTTGGATGCGGTATGGTGCATCCAAATGTCTTTCAAAATGTTGGAATAGACCATGCTAAATACAATGGCTTTGCGTTTGGCATTGGCATAGAAAGACTTGCAATGCTGAAATATCAAATTGGTGACCTAAGGAACTTTTATGATAACAAGGTCAGTTGGCTCAACCACTATGGTTTTCACTTTTCATCTTTAAGATAAGTGACAAATAAAGCTTACACATTTCTTATACTTGCTGCCGGGCATGGCAAACGAATGAATTCGGGCTTACCTAAAGTCCTGCATAAAATAGGCAATTTCTCTATGCTTGAGCATGTTATTTACAATGCAAAACAGCTAAGCCCTGAAAATATAGCTGTTGTAGTTGATTTGTCTTTAATTGAGCAATTGCAGTGCTTTGAGGATATACAATTGATTACACAAAAGTCAACGCTTGGGACAGGAGATGCAGTTAAAACTGTGATGAGAAGCCTGACAAAATTGCCAGATTCGAGCATAGTTGTTGTACAATATGGAGACACTCCACTCATAAAAAGCAGCACAATAACTAAAATGGTTAGCTCTTTAGAAGGCAAGGCACTAATTTGCCTAGGTTTTAGGGCAAGCAATAAAGAGTACGGTAGGTTAATTATTGAAGATGGTTCCCTAAGAGAAATCGTAGAAGCACAAAATGGTGAAGATAATGATGAGGAATTTCTTGCTAATGCTGGGATAATGGTTGCATATGCAAAGAACTTACGTGAATTGGTGGGGAAAATAGAGTGTAATAAGTTGACACAAGAGTATTATTTAACTGATATAGTCTCCATTGCCGCAAAGAGCAATTTAAATGTTGGTTACGTTATTACTGACGAAGAAGAAGCAATTGGAATAAATAACAGAAATGACCTTGCAAAAGCTGAGTTTTACTTCCAAGAAAGTAAAAGAAGATTTTTTACCAACTCCGGGGTAACGCTTGTAGCTCCAGAGACTGTTTTCTTCTCTCTTGATACACAAATTGGTATGGATTCGATTGTTTACCCATACGTTTTTTTCGGCCCTGGAGTAAAAGTGGGGTCTAATGCTAGAATCGGTCCGTTTGCCAAGTGTGAGAGCACAACAATTGGTGACAGTGCAATCATGGGAAACTTTGCTGAAGCAAAGGCAAGTGATATAGGCATGAATACTAAAATAAAGCACTTAAGTTATATAGGAAATACTAAAGTAGGCCCGGGAAGTAACATAGGTGCAGGCACTGTTGTGTGTAATTACGATGGAAAAAAGAAACACAAAACAAATATTGGAAGCAATTGCTTTATTGGTGCCAACAGTTCGTTGATTGCGCCGCTTAATGTCCACGACGACTCTGTAATTGCAGCAGGTAGTGTTATAGTGGAAGATGTACCAAAGGAAAGCCTTGCAATTGCAAGAGAAAGGCAAGTGATTAAGAAAATAAAGTAGTCCTTTATTGCTGAAAAGTTTAGAAGTGGAATATTCATAAGATGTATGGTTCCAGAGATATCAACTATGTTTTTAAAAATTTTTTTGTTTGTGTAATTTTGCAACACTTTGCCCGAGTATATAGGCAACAAAAATCCGTTTGTCATGAAAATAGGATTTTATATCAAACAACTATTACAGCAATTTCTGCTTGAATTAATGAATATGTGAATAAGTACTTTTAATCTGTATGGGCGCACAGTTATACTAACCAGAATCCTGGATTAAAGTCTAGGTAAATTATTGAAAATCGCGGTTTTAATCAAGTCTAATCGAATTTAAAAATAGCAATTTACTGTTGCTCAACTTACCCATTCGTCTAAGGATGGCTAACTCTTGTTAGACGGTGTTCAATGTTATTTTCTTCACAAACCCTATCAAATATGTGTTGAAAAGCGTTCTTATGGCGCTTTTGGTTGGTAAATTGTATGCTGTTATCTGTCAAAATAGCGTGGATTTTGTACGGTAAAATTCTTACGTAAAAACTTAGCAGCTATGGATTTTGCAGCACTTTTATGCAGCTCAACAATTTGGATGTTCCATCTATTGCAACAAACAAATACAGCTTTCCTTCTTCTGTTCTGACTTCTGCGATATCAATATGGGAATAGCCTATAGGATGTATAATTTATTTAACTACATATGAAAATTTTAGTTTGATTAAAACGGATAAAAGCTATATTACTGTTTAATATAACTGAAAAATGAAATGATCCCGTAGCTCAGCCGGTAGAGCAACTGACTTTTAATCAGTGGGTCGCGCGTTCGATTCGCGCCGGGATCACTATACGAACTTCTCTCTATAGTAATTTACCACAACACAAAACCCGCCACACTAGCCTGTTTCGGACACCTACACGTACGTCTTTTTTGTCTGATTATTTGCCTAAAAATTCCTGTTTTCTTTCCATAATCCGTTAATTTTTCGCTATTTTTCTCAAAAAGGTGGGTACTTTTTTGCTTTTTTGAGAAAAGTAAACAAGTCAATAAATGAATTTTTTGTGGCACTAAAGATGACCTGTTTTCTTTAGAACATAAGTTAATCTAATTAAATCCAATATTAAATATGAAAAAAATGAATTTTCGTCATCCTGCTGCTTAGAGGCTGTCCGGAAACTGGTAAATTCAAGCATATTCCCTCTTTAACACAACCCTAGTTGTAGCTAGGTATATGAAATTCTCAGTGGATGTTGTGAGTCTTCTTCGATAGCCTCCTATTCTTATTAACCCAAGCGAAAGTCCTTTCTACAACCCATCTTGTATGATACTCTGAAGTGTTTTTCTATTCTCGTCCATTCCCTTTCGCTTAGGTCTATTGGATACTTTTTTCTCATCTTTACCACGTACTAAAATTTTAGATATTATAGCCTTTTACTAGTTTCCGGACAATCTCTTAGAGCATCTTGTTTACCTAATTTTACCACTCCGTTGAACGGGCACAAATTACAAACAAAAAATTTTTAAAGGCAAATAGTTGATCTCATCCGCTAACACGTAGCGGAACGACGAATTGTTGGTAGACATACTGTAATTACAGTATGTCTATTGTTTCACCACTTTATTGTGCAGTTACTGGAGATAGTCTCTAATCTTCTTCAAATCTTCCCAAGCTAAACGTTTTTGTGCCGGCTGGCGAAGTAGGTAAGCTGGGTGAAATATAGCAGCTGTGGTAATTGAATGAGACAAATATTGGTTAGTATACGTATGAAACCTGCCACGCAGGGTTGATATAGTTTTTGTGTTATCAAGTAGGCTATAACATGCGATTCCCCCGACCAGAATTAAAATCTGCGGTGAAACTAGTGCAATATGTTTTTCGACGAATGGCCTGCACATATCAAGTTCTAGGTCAGTTGGTTTTCTGTTACCAGGTGGACGCCAAAATACGGTATTGCTTATGTAAACTTTGGTGCGATCAAGATTAATTGCACCGAGCATTTTATCAAGCAACATCCCGCTTGCACCGCAAAATGGTATGCCTTGCAGGTCTTCATTTCCTCCTGGAGCTTCACCAACGAGCATAATCTTCGCATTTGGATTACCATCGGAAAAAACAGTATTGGTTGCAGTTTTTTTTATTTCACAACCTTCAAATGATACAACTGCACTTCTTAGCTCATCCACACTACTGCATTTACTTGCAAGTTTCCTTGCTTCAATTATCCAGTCACTTGGAAACATAGTTTGTTGTTCTTTTCCACCTTTAGTGTCATTCCAGCGCGTGACGCTGGAATCTGCATCTTTCCCAGTGTTGGCTACTTGGGTAACAGGAGGCTGCACAGCTTTGCTATCCTCCTTATTTTCCACTTTTTTTTCTTCCTCACCTTCTGTTAGCGTGCAATCAACACCCACTTCATGGTAAAATTTTAATAATTCTAAATCCTCATCGCTCATAGTGCCTCTTGATCTTTTGTGCTTTTTTTATGGCCATATCATACTTCAATTTAGACAAATGTCTAATATATAATATACCATTTAAGTGATCTAGCTCATGCTGAATACATCTTGCAAGCCAACCACTGGCTTTTAGCATCCGTTCCTCATTATTTAAGTCTCTATATTTTGCAGTTAAATACTTTGGACGCTTAATTTCGTGACTTTGTTCTGGAACTGAAAGACATCCTTCCTTGAGAATTGTTTGTTCATCAGATAATTCCGTAATTTCAGGATTAATCATGCAAAATTTGCCATTCGATTCATATCCTGCTGGCCCGCCTTCAACGTCCTCTAGCTGAACATCCATAACAAAAATTCTTTTTAGTACCTCAACTTGCACTGCAGCAAGGCCAAGACCATCTGCATCGTACATAGTTTCGAACATGTCGTTTACTAATTCTTTAATTTCATCGTTTATAGCTGTTACTTCACTGGCACGTGTAGTTAACCTTTCATCAGGGGCAATTACAATTGGTAATTTAGACATAAAATTATAATTCTATGTTTTATTTTTTCTTTTGTCCAGTGTTTGGGGTATATTAAAATGTTGCTGTATTTTTATAATAGAATATAAACTATTAAAGAAAGCTACAATTTGAATGGAATTGTGTCATAAGGTCAACTGATGTACTCTGCAGTAATAGTAAAGCCAAAAAGAAGCGTTTTTGCTGTTTTAGACATAGGTACAACAAAGATTATCTGTCTAATCGTCAAAGTCAGTGGCAATTTCAGTTATAAAATAACAGGAACAGGTTATAAGATTGCAGAAGGTATAAATGGTGGATCAATAATCGACGTAAAGCATGCAAATTACTCTATTTCATCAACTATAGATCTGGCTGAGCAAGTGTCGGAGGAGACTATAGATCAGATATATATTAATATTGCCGGGTGTGGAATTTCATCTTTCAACGTGCACAATGAAATTATTGCAGCTAATCATGAAATCTCTGACCGGGACATAAAACGTGTAGTCTTCCAAACGTTTGAGAAATATATTGAGGAAAATGTTATCATTCATAATACACCGCTAAAATATCACTTAGATGACATGACCGACATAAAGGAAGTTAGTGGATTGTATGGAAAAAGATTGTCTGCTGACGTTAATGTTGTTACTGCTTCTCGTCCGGCGCTTACCAATATTGAAAACTGCGTAACCAATAACAGTGGGCTAAGTATGGCCGGCTGTATTGCCTCTTCATATTCTGCAGGTCTTGCTTGCCTAAGTGAAGATGAGAAAGAACTCGGAACTGCCATTGTTGACATAGGAGGTGGGTGCACTGCAATTGGAATTTTTAAAAGAGGGAAACTTATATATGCAGACAGCATTCCAATTGGTGGCATTCATATCACTCGAGATATTGCTTATGGACTATGTACAAGCATAGAACATGCAGAGCGCATAAAAATACTATATGGTAATACTATCGTGACTTCAATAGATGAAAACGAGTATATCACAGTGCAAAATAATGAAAGTGATGAACCAACCCAAGTGCTCAAGTCTGAAC
Source organism: Wolbachia pipientis (assembly GCF_023661085.1). Taxonomy (GTDB): domain Bacteria; phylum Pseudomonadota; class Alphaproteobacteria; order Rickettsiales; family Anaplasmataceae; genus Wolbachia. The sequence goes on along the minus strand of NZ_JAHDJT010000039.1, from coordinate 439 downwards.
TTGTTGACATTATAAGACCGAGAATCGAAGAAATACTTGAACTAGTAAAAGAGCAATTTCGGGAGCAAAAAGACACGATTAATAAAGTAGTCATCACAGGCGGAACCAGTCAGCTCACAAGCATGAAAGAGATTGCAAGCTATATATTCAATAAGCAAGTCCGTATTGGGTGTCCTAAGTCGTGTAGTGGTCTTGATGGCGAATACGATAAAAATCCTGTATTTTCTGCTGCCATAGGTTCTATAAAACTAATAGTTGATACTTTTTATAAAAATAGTCCCGGAATGCTCGGACAGGATGGTAAAATAAGTAAATTGTATCACTGGGTTAAATCGAAAGTTACAGTCTAGATTCCTGTTTTCTCTTAATCATACAAGCATCATACACACAGCTGTACGAACCATACGCGTCAAGTTAAGAGATTGTGAGCAAATTTAGA
>NZ_JAHDJT010000038.1 GCF_023661085.1 Wolbachia pipientis | reverse complement strand
AAATAGCTTCAATACTATAATAAGGGTAACGACGAAGGTTGTCAAGTAGTTTTTTAGTTCTGTTTTTATTGCTAAAAAATCTGAATTCAGCTAGCTACTAAAATTATTTTTTCTTTCATCAAACTTGACATGAAATAGTTAGGCAGGCTTGCCTCAGTTTACTGTTGACAATCAAGATTAAATATGTTCATCCTTGAAGTTCTTGCAGCAATGGTAGGATTGTGGGTCTTTTCATTTAAATAATGGTTGTACGTGATGAATAATTCTTTAAATTCAAAAACAATTTTAAACATTGACGGAAAGTCATATAGCTACTTTAGTCTTAGCGCTGCTGGTAGATTTTTAGGAATAGATCTAACTAAATTACCCTGTTCGCTCAAGGTATTGCTTGAGAACTTATTGCGTAATGAAGATGGAGTAGACGTAAAGTTGGATGATATAAAAACACTAGCAAGTTGCGTTGAGAAACACGTTGATCACGAAATTAGCTACAAACCAGCAAGGGTATTGATGCAGGATTTTACAGGAGTTCCCGCTATTGTCGATTTAGCGTCAATGCGTAGTTATATGAAAAAAAGCGGAGGTGATCCAAGCAAAATAAATCCGTCTGTACCGGTTGATCTTGTAATAGACCATTCTGTCCAAGTAGATAGTTACGCAAATGCTTCTGCATTTGGTAAAAACGTTGAACTGGAAGTAAAAAGAAATTTGGAGAGATATCAATTCTTGAAATGGGGCGAATCATCCTTCACAAATTTTAGGGTAGTGCCGCCTGGCACGGGAATTTGCCACCAAGTAAACATCGAGTATTTAGCACGAGTTGTATGTAGCGATAATGGAGTTGTATACCCAGACACCTTAGTTGGTACGGACAGCCACACTACTATGATTAATAGTTTATCGGTTCTGGGTTGGGGTGTTGGCGGGATAGAAGCTGAATCCGTGATGCTTGATCAGCCAATTAGTATGGTGATTCCAGAGGTAGTAGGATTTAAATTAATTGGAAAACTTGCAGAAGGAGTAACTGCAACTGATCTAGTGCTAACAGTCACAAATATCTTAAGGACAAAAGGTGTTGTTGGTAAATTCGTGGAGTTTTATGGTGACGGTTTGGATTATTTATCTGTGGCAGATAGGGCAACCATAGCCAATATGGCTCCAGAGTATGGTGCAACTTGTGGCTTTTTTCCTATTGATCAGAAAACACTAGATTATTTAAGCTTAACCGGAAGACCGGAAGAGCTGATTAAGTTGGTTGAAGTCTATGCAAAAGAGCAAGGACTGTGGCGAAGCAGTGACGAGTTGGCGTTTTTTGACATGCTGGAGCTTGATTTATCAAGCGTGGAGCCAGTAATGGCTGGCCCAAAAAGACCACAAGATAAGGTCTTTCTCTCACAAGTGGCAGAGTCTTTTTCTACATCATTTTCAATTAATGAGTCAAAGGAAAGTAATGTACTTCAAGATGGAAGTGTAGTTATTGCAGCAATAACAAGCTGTACCAATACTTCAAACCCAAGTGTGATGATTGCTGCTGGTCTTGTAGCACGCAGTGCAGTCAAACTTGGAATAAAATCAAAGCCTTGGGTTAAAACTTCTCTCGCCCCGGGATCACAAGTTGTAACAGAATATTTAGAAAAATCAGGATTACAGAAAGATCTAAATGCTTTAGGCTTTAATTTGGTTGGATACGGTTGCACAACCTGTATTGGAAATTCCGGTCCACTTGATGAAGATATAGAAAATGATATTAAAAGCAAAAACTTAACCGTCGCCGCGGTTTTATCTGGTAATCGCAATTTTGAAGGAAGAATCCATCCTTTAGTCAAAGCCAATTATTTAGCATCTCCACCACTTGTTGTTGTGTATGCACTTGCAGGTACTGTGCAGATTGACCTAACAAAAGATCCTATATGCAAAGATAAGGATGGAAACAACGTTTATCTCAAAGATATATGGCCAATGAACAATGAAATCGAAGATTGTGTTAAAAATGTGGTAACACGCGAGATGTTCATACAAAAGTACGAGAATGTTTTCTCCGGTGATGAACATTGGCAAAAGATAAGGTGTGGGAGAAGTGAAATCTACAACTGGAACGCGGAAAGCACTTATATACAGGATCCTCCTTATTTTGATAATTTATCGACGGAGAACGATAAAAATAACGTGGTCGACATAAAGGGTGCACGAATACTGGCAATGTTTGGCGACAGTGTAACTACTGACCACATTTCTCCTGCTGGAAATATTGCTTCAAATAGTCCTGCAGGTATGTATTTAAAAGATCTTGGAATTGAACCATGGGATTTCAACTCATATGGATCCCGTCGTGGTAACCACAACGTAATGATGCGTGGAACCTTTGCTAATATCAGAATAAGAAACGAAATGGTGAGCAATGAAGGTGGTTACACAAAACATATTCCTTCTCAAGAGACTATGTCAATTTTTGATGCAGCGATGCGGTACAAAGAAGAAGCTGTTCCATTAGTTGTTGTTGCAGGAAAAGAATATGGCACAGGTTCAAGCAGAGACTGGGCAGCAAAGGGTACTGCGCTGCTAGGAATTAAAGCTGTAATTGCAGAAAGCTTTGAACGTATACACAGATCCAACTTAGTCGGTATGGGTGTTCTTCCGCTTGCATTTCAAGATGGAGTAACCAGAAAAATATTTGATGGTAGTGAGATAGTGAGCATAAAAGGTAAAGTAGTGCCAAATGGAAATCTAGAATGTATCATCAAAAGAAAGGATAATTCAGAACAACCCATGCAACTTAAGTGCTGTGTACAAACTGCAACTGAGATGAAATACTTGATGAGTGGTGGAGTGTTAAGCTATATACTTGCGCAGTCTTCTTGAGTTAGCAAAGTCATTAACTAAGCTTTTTGAGTCGATTCTGGCCCTTTATTTAAATAATAATTTATTCTACGCAAAGTTATGATATAATTTCACCTTACATATGGTAAAGGGTGTTCTGTAGATAATTATGATCAGTTCTATACAAGAGCCTAACGAATTGCGAAAACGTTTGCAGGGATTTTATCGTACTGATGAAAAAAGTTGTGTACGTTATCTTGTAGAAAAAGCAGAACTTTCAGCTGATTCGAAAAATAGAATTTACAATATTGCAAAACAAGTTGTCGAAAAAATTAAAGGCAATAAATTAGATATTATAGATTCTTTTATGCAGCAATATTCGCTCTCCAATGACGAAGGAATAGCGCTGATGTGCCTTGCTGAATCACTACTTAGAATACCAGATGATTATACAATAGATGAGCTAATCAAAGATAAAATTGCCAATCAAGAATGGAGTAAACATTTAGGACGTTCCTCTTCATTGTTTGTTAATGCTTCTACATGGAGTTTAATGATAGGCAGTAGTATATTAAGGACCAGTGAGGAAGATCCAAGATTCTATCACGCTATTTCTAGGTTACTTAAAAATTTAGGGGAACCAGTAATCCGCAAAGCAGTGAAACAAGCAATGTTGATGCTTGGTAAGCACTTTATTGTTGGGAAAAATATAGAAGAAGCATTGGAAAGTGTAAAATCAGATGACCATGGCAAATTCTTATGTTCCTTTGACATGCTTGGTGAAGCTGCTCGTACAGCTGAGCATGCGGAAGAATATTTTAATTCATACATGTATTCGATAAAAGCTATAGGTGAATCCACTGACATAAATGATTGCTTTAGATCACATGGAATTTCAATCAAGTTGTCTGCATTGCATCCACGTTATGAATTCTGCCAATTTGGTAATATAGCTGAAGAACTGAAAACGAAGGTGCTGGAGCTTTGTCATGAAGCAAAAAAGTACAATATTTCATTATGTATAGATGCAGAAGAGTCAGAAAGACTTGAGATGTCATTAGTTTTATTTGAACAATTGCGTCTTGATGAATCACTTTCTGAGTGGGAAGGGCTTGGCTTGGCTGTGCAAGCGTATCAAAAACGTGCTTTGTCTGTTCTTGATTTTGTTGAAGATGTTGCTATTCGTTCAAAACATAAGATCATGGTGAGACTCGTAAAAGGAGCATACTGGGACTCAGAAATTAAGCACACACAAGAATTAGGGTTAAGTGGGTACCCAGTGTTTACTAGAAAAAGCTATACAGATGTATGCTACCTTGCCTGTGCACAGAAACTTTTAAGCAAAGCAAGTCACTTTTATCCATGCTTTGGAACTCACAACGCTTATACTTTTGCTACTATAATAGAGCTTGCCGATAAAAATCACCCTGGGTTTGAGTTTCAGCGCTTACATGGAATGGGTAAGGGCTTATATGATTATGTAATGTCAGAGCTCGCAACAAGTATAAATTGCCGTATATATGCACCGGTTGGTAAACATAGTGATTTATTGCCATACCTTATTAGACGTCTTCTTGAAAATGGGGCTAATAGCTCATTTGTCCATCAAATAAATGATTCCAACGTTAAAATTGAAGAGTTAGTTTCAGATCCATTGGAAAAAGCTAAAAGCTTAGAGTATGAGCCTCATCCAAGTATTCCATTGCCACAAGATATCTTTGGAGAAGAAAGGAAAAACTCCTTAGGGATGGATATTAGTGATTCAGTTACAGCTTTGCAATTTGCGAACGATATAAAAGAGTTTAGCGAAAAGAAATGGCAGGTTGGGCCGATAATTGACGGAGAGTCACTGTTTGACAGTACTGAATTTACCGAAGTGGTTAATCCAGCACATTTGGAAAACGTAATCGGAGAAGTGTCAAGTACAACAAGTGATCAAGCTTTAAACGCTCTTGAAATAGCACATAGTGCTTTTGCTAAATGGCAGAATGTTTCAGCAGAAGAGCGTGCTAGGTACCTTGAAAGAGCTGCCGATTTGCTTGAAGAAAGGATGAAAGAGCTAATTTATATTCTAATTGTGGAAGCAGGAAAGATTTTATCCGATGCGATAGCAGAAGTAAGGGAAGCAGTCGACTTTTTGCGCTATTATGCAATGATAGCAAAAAATGAATTGAATAGCTGGAAAAAATTGCCAGGTCCAACAGGTGAAGATAATTTTATCTTTTTTGAAGGCAGAGGGGTTTTTTTGTGCATATCACCGTGGAATTTTCCACTCGCTATCTTTATTGGACAGATTGCAGCCGCACTTGCAGCAGGTAATTCAGTACTAACAAAACCAGCAGAGCAAACGCCGATTATTGCTTGTGAAGCTGTTAAGATACTACACGAGGCTGGGATACCAAAAAACGCACTGCACCTCATTCCAGGAAACGGTCGGTATTTAGGTGAAACATTAATACCAGATAATAGAATTGCTGGTGTAGCTTTCACTGGTTCAACACAGACTGCTCACATAATTAATAGAACGCTTGCTAGCAGAGACGGCCCTATTGTACCACTCATTGCTGAAACTGGTGGATTAAATGCTATGATTGTTGACAGTTCTGCTCTCTTGGAACAAGTGACTGCAGATGTTTTAATTTCTGCATTCCGTAGCGCTGGTCAACGCTGTTCTGCACTTAGAGTATTATTTATTCAAGAGGATATAGCAGAGAAACAGATAAAAATGATATGCGACGCAGTTCAAGAATTAAAAATTGGTGATCCAATACAACTTAGTACTGATATTGGTCCAATAATTGACAAAGCATCTATTGATATGCTGAATAAGCACACGGAGAAAATGTCAAGAGATAAGGATTCAAGCCTTTTATCCAAGGTACCCATGAATACAAATTCTCATAATGGTTATTTCTTCCCTCCATATATTTATGAGATACAGAGAATTTCGCAATTAAAACAGGAAGTGTTTGGCCCTATTTTACATATTATACGTTTTAATAAGTCGCAGTTAAATAAAGTTATAAGTGATATAAACAGTACAGGATATGGGCTTACGTTCTCTTTGCAAAGCCGCATACAAAATCAGATCGATTTGATAAGCAAGAAAATGTCAGTTGGAAATGTATACATTAATCGCAATCAGATAGGTGCAGCAGTTGGCGTACAACCGTTTGGCGGTAGAGGACTATCCGGCACTGGACCAAAAGCTGGGGGACCTCATTATCTACAGCGTTTTTCTACAGAAAAAGTTGTGAGTGTCAACACTACAGCATTCGGCGGTAACACTACACTCATGTGCTTGGATTGATTTGCAGATATCTTCTTTCTTTTAAAAATGTTAGATGTATGGTCCCAGAATATGATGCGGGGCTGAGCATGTTTCGCAAGGTATTCCTAATTTACTTTAGCTATATTTATTATTTTTTAAGATTAAATGGTTAAAATAGTAGATAAATGCTAAAGTGAGGTTTAATTATGATGGCAAACTTTCCAATAGAAACTAGTGTTTTACCTTTCCACCTATATTTCGATTACACATACAACATTTAGCTCAATTTAAAAGTTTAATTCAATTCTAGTTGTCAGTTTAAGCAGAAAAAGCATCAATGCTGGCAACCAAGAAAGTACGTAGCTTTTAATATTGAGGGTTTGGTATGGGTATAGATCTAAGTGCACTAACTACTAATGCAGATAAATTAGACAAACACATAGATAAAAATGACAAGCAAGAACAGGATAAAAAAAACGAGCAATTGTATGGCGCTATAGAGAGAAAAGTAACAAAAGAAAAACATAAGCGCGAAAGGCCAAGAGGTCGAGATGGAACTATCAAGGAATGTAAAAAGTTATTCAAAGAAGGTGCCAGCCCTGAAGTATTAACTGAATTGGAAAAGTCGCTTAGAGGACAAAAAGAATATCATAGGTATTATGTTCAGTGTTTTCTTCCGGCATTGAAGAGAAAAATATCGAAAGAACTAGACCCTTTAGAAAAAGAGAAAATAGAACAGGTAATTTTTGAAGTTACTAGAAAGAGCAGCAATCAGAACCATTACAGTCGTAAAGATAGTCAAGACAGTGGAATTGGAAGTGATAACGATGATGAACGTCAAACTGATAATAGGAACGTTAACGATCGTTTATTGGAAGCAGCAAAACGAGGCAATAAGACAAAAATTAAGAAGCGTGTGCAAGAAGGCGCAGACATTAGCGCAAAAGATGGCAAAGGTAATAATGCTCTACACTATATTGCTGCTTTACCGCGAGGTAAGCAAAGAGTTGCGTGCTTAAATCTAATATTAAGTTTAGTGAAAAAGGAAGAAATATCTAAAGATAAACTTAGCGAAGCTATAAATCCTGAAAAAGGGCAAACACTAATACAAAAATTGCTATTTAATAAAATAACTAAGGAAGAGCATAGCTCTGAAAGTGTATCCGGAAAAGTTGGAAAATTTCTTAAAAGGCCATTTACAAAATATGATGATAATACAATAGAAGCTGCTATAAAGTTGTTTGAGTTAGGAGCTAACATTGGTGATTTGCAGTTATCCAAAGAAGAATTGCAGAACTTAGATAGAGAACATGAGAGGTATTATCTTAAATTCCTAGAAAAATTAGCAGAGTTGATAAAGAAACCTGAATTAAAACAAGAGATAAAAACACAAATTAAAAAAATTATAGCATATACTATCAATACTCCAGATAGTAATGATAATTATCTGTTACATTTAGCAATTAATAATTATGATAAAGGACTTTTTCAAGAACTATTGCAAAAAGGGGCGGATATTAACCTTAAGGATGCAAATGGCGATAACGCCTTACACCATATTGCTTCACTCAAAGGAGAGCAAAAAGTCATATGCCTGAAATTGATTTCAAGCTTAGTGGAAAAAGGATCAGTACCTAAAGAGAAGCTGAGTGAAGCTATAAATGCCACTAATAAAGAAGAACGAACACCCCTACAAGTAGCGCTAATAAAAAAGGCAGAAAAAGGCGAACACCTTTCACGAAAGAACACAATTTTTGATCCAGCAATTAATTATGACAATACAACAAAGTTTTGTGCAACATTGTTGCAAAATGGTGCCAATCCTAATTTTCTAGATTTAAAAGATGAAAAATTCCATACTGACAGTTACTATCTAGTTTTACGCGATTTAAAAGATTATCGTAAGACTCCACACACAACACAAGAAAAAGCCAGAGAAACCAAAGAGCAACTTGAGAAAAAATACAATATCAAAACTCCTCCAAGACAGTTGCAGAGTACTGCACAAAGTGTAGGCTCTAGTATAAAAGAAGCAGCATCTAATACAGGAAAAGCACTATCTGCTATTGCAAAATATATAGATCCAGCAAGTAGAATCCGCGAATTGTTGGCAATTACAATTACAGTAACTGTTATTGCTATGGCAGCGTTTGCATTTTTTCAGGGTCAGGTTGGAATTGGAGCAGCCATTCCTATCATAGCTGTTGCAGGAGTCGTATGCCTTACCTTAACTTTGGGATTTAGTGGTATTAAGAAGCTTTTTGAAAATTCAACTGACAAGGTAAAGAACCTTGTCGACAGTGATCAACAAAAGTCATCAGATCAACCAGAACATAAAAATCCTCCAAATTCTCGAATGAGTGACACGCACAGTGAGCCTCACAAGAAGTCGCAAGGGCTTACAGCCAACTAATAAACCCTCTTCTCCGGGGCGATGAAATCAATCTCATCGCTCAGAGTTTTTTCGGCGACTTTCTTGTAATTAATTTTTACATTGATTTTGCCTTTCTTTTCCTCGAGCCACGCCATAGTGTGTTTCATCCAGTCTTTATCATCACGCTCTGGGAAATCTTCACGAGCATGGGCACCTCTGCTTTCTTCGCGATTGGCTGCGCATTCCATAGTAATGACTGCTTGTGGAATCATGTTGGCAAGTTCCAGCGCTTCAACTAAATCACTGTTCCATATCATACTGTGATCTTCAATTGCAATGTTAGGCATCATTTTCGCTACTTCTTTTATAGCTTTTTTGCCTTCTTCCAAAACTTCAGCAATGCGGAACACGGATGCATATTTTTGCATAGTGTGCTGCATTTCGCTGCGTATTTTCGATACCCTTAGCTCTCCAGAAGCAAATCGCATTTTGTTGAACCTATCAACTATCCAGTCCGTGCAATCTGAGTGCAATTTTTTATGTGGCGCATTGGACTTTAGCTTCTCTTTTGCTCTGAGCGCTGCAGCTCTACCAAAAACTACGAGATCAAGAAGCGAATTAGAACCAAGTCGATTTGCACCGTGCACAGAAACACATGCTGCCTCTCCAATTGCAAACAATCCTTCTACTACTTCTTCCTTACCTTTCTTCAGCGTAATCACTTCTCCATGATAGTTGGTTGGAATGCCACCCATATTGTAGTGAACAGTTGGAATGACCGGTATTGGATCTTTAGTGACATCAACCCCTGCAAAAGTCTTTGCAGTTTCGCTAATTCCCGGAAGTCTCAACTTTATTACTTCCGGATCAAGATGCGCTATAGTTAAATATATGTGGTCTTTTTTTGGTCCAACGCCTCTGCCTTCTCTGATTTCAATTGTTATTGCCCGGCTTACCACATCACGAGAAGCCAAGTCCTTTGCTTTTGGTGCATAGCGTTCCATAAACCTTTCGCCCTGCGAATTAACGAGATACCCGCCTTCGCCGCGACATCCTTCCGTCATCAAACATCCTGAACCATATATTCCTGTTGGATGAAATTGCACAAATTCCATATCTTCAAGTGGCAATCCAGCTCTTACCACCATGCCATTACCATCGCCTGTACAGGTATGCGCGCTCGTCGCAGAGAAGTAAACACGCCCATATCCACCTGTTGCTAGCACTACCGAATGTGCACGAAATCTATGTAGTGTGCCGTCGCATAGTGACCAGGCAAGAACTCCGCAGCACGCCCCGGTTTCGTTATCCATGATTAAATCAATTACAAAGTATTCAACAAAAAATTCGGCGTTGAACCTAAGACACTGCTGATATAGAGTGTGAAGGATTGCATGTCCAGTCTTATCTGCTGCTGCACAAGTGCGTTGCGCTGATTTTCCTTTACCAAAGTGAGTTGTCATTCCACCGAAGGCACGCTGGTATATTTTGCCATCTTCTGTACGTGAAAAAGGTACGCCAAAATTTTCAAGCTCAATGACAGCTTTAGCAGCGTTTTTACACATATGTTCTATTGCATCTTGATCGCCAAGCCAGTCTGAACCTTTTATTGTGTCATACGCATGCCAGCGCCAATTGTCCTCAGCAATATTCCCTAAAGCCGCACTAATTCCGCCTTGTGCTGCAACTGTATGACTGCGTGTAGGGAAAATTTTAGAAATGCAAGCAACTGAAAAATTAGTTGCAGCCATTCCAAGTGTTGCCCTAAGCCCTGCTCCACCTGCGCCCACTACCACTACATCATACTCATGTTCTATGATTTCGTACGCTGATTTATCCATATTTGCTCATTTATAACCACAGGCTTATAATACCACGGAAGTGGAGAAAATCCATACAAGTTTTCTAGATACAATAAATTCCTCGCATATAAAACCAGTTTTAGTATATGCGAAAAAACTACTTGACAACCTTCGTCGTTACCCTTATTATAGTATTGAAGCTATTT
>NZ_JAHDJT010000037.1 GCF_023661085.1 Wolbachia pipientis | reverse complement strand
GGATCAAGATTTAGGCGCTTTTCTATTTCAGTTATGCTAAGCAACATGTGTTTTTCAGGAGTTAATTCTTTTTTACAATCATTCAAAAATTGTTCAAATAATACGCGAAAAACTTTCATACATGCTACAGCTTTCTTATTTAGAATCTCTATATTGTTTACGTAAAGTGAGCCCTCTATCAATTGCAACTTTAGTAATTCCTTCTCTTTAGGAGGTTCAATTAGATTAAGTGCAGTATGTAAGATTTGCATTGAAGTATTTGGTATGAACTCTAGTACTCCTCTTTGTACTGCTTCTTGAAATACTTCAATTAACGTCTTATGCTGAAAGAAAAGGTCAACCATTTTTACTATGGGCAAATCAAGAGGTATGTTTGATGGATTTTTTCTCAGTATTATTAATACAGTTGGATTAGCTTTAAGCTTATCTATCGTTAAGAATGTTGGATTGGTGCAAAAATCAAGTATGATTAAACTTACAATCTTATCTTGTCCACCAACATGATAAACTCCGCTTTCCACTTTTTGCCACATAAAATTTGTATCACTTAGCTGACCTTCAAACCAATTCATAAATTTCTCTGGGTTAAAATATACAGATAAGCGGTGAAATCTTTGCTTCTTGTAGGTATTAGGTAAAATATCACGATTGCAATTTTCACAAATTATATTATCGCATGCTTCGTTAAAGTCCTCATCAATGAAAATCTCATTGTTACAGTATGGATCAACTATATTTGGCCAATCTAATTTATCTTGTCTACGAGAGCAGATAATGTAAGACCTCTCTTGCATCTGAATTAATTCAAGATTCGACAAATACCTTGCTGCTTCGATGTAATTTTGATTTGGATTAACCCAAGAGCTGCCAGAATTAAGAAGATCAGAGATTTGCTCTTGGCAAGATTGTAAGACCATAAAATTGTTTCATGTATGCTTTAAAATCCTCTCTTTCCTTTTTATTCAACGGATGTTCAGAGTAGTAAATTGCTATGTACTCATCACTTCGCTTAAAAAATAAGCCTATCTTTTTGCCTTGAAATATTATTTTCATCGATTCAATAGATTTTAGTATATCACCAAGAGAAGGGTGTAAAATATTAAGCTCAGATGCAATAGGATCGTGTGGTATAATGGTTAAAGTAATGGAAGTGTTGCTATATTTAAAACGATTTGACTGAAATTTTAACTCAAAAGTGAATATATTTGAATCAGAGCCATCAACACAAACTTTAATGAATTTATATACTTGCTCTGCAAAGTTTTTATCCTGCGCGTTTACAAAAACACATTCAGAGCTAAAATAACGACTCGCAATGCTATTTGCTATCTCTGTAGCTTGATCAATATTTTTGGCAGTAAGATCTACTTGAGTACCATTAACTAGAAAATCCAAAATCATCCAATCTGGCTTTTGACCATGAATAACCTTATTTGAGTTTAGTAGTAAATCTATACCACTAGCTCTACGAACTAATACATATAAACGATTTTGATGGTAGAAGAAACCTTGTAATTGATTTTCAAAACCGTCATTGCGTTTAATGTCGTCTTCTTTCAGTATCTGCACTATGGTTTCCTGAGAGATGAAGTCTTTAAATGGAACATTTGGTTGTCGTGGTGTCTTTTGAAGAGCAAATGATACAGAACCTTTTCTTTGTATTTTTTCAAAGTGATAGACAGACTTTAAAAGGTTGTGATCTACATGAAACAATAGAAATAACAAAGACTTTTTGTCGTATTTATTGTTACCTTTTAGAAGGTAGGATTTCATGAGTTCCTCAGTCAATGCAGATCTTGCAATTTCACTGACAGTAGCTTCAAGCTTTGCACGTTCAAAACAGCTAATCAGATAATAAATAACTAGAGAGTCTAAATGTTTAGCAATCACTTTACGTTTATATTGTATGGATGTGTTATCGTAGTCTTGATCATCAAAGAGTTGACCATTTAGCTTGTCTTTAAAGCAGTGTTGAAAGATAACACTTAACTGCCTACCAGAAAGTGAATTCATCCAGGAATGACGGACTTCTGTATTGTGAAAACGCTCAAGTAAGTAGTTAACTGGTACTTCTAAATCATCTTCCCAGAATTTACGGTTTGGGTAAACGTTCGTGAGAAATTAGCTAAGCTACGTTAGCATAATAGATTAATTACATTGTTAAGATAGAAATCTGAAAGTCTTGACCAATAATTATACAATGCCTGTTTACTGATTTTTAACCAAGTTTTTTTCTAAAAAGTTTATTTATGAAGAAGATTTTTTGGACAAAAATTTTTCAAATCCTGAATATATATTATATAGATATTTTGCATTCCAGCAAAACAAATTCTGAATATAAATGTCAATTTTAACGCTCGACCTCGGCAAACAAACAGGCTGGGCTATTTTCACCGATGGAGTAATTCAAAGCGGGAGCGAAAGTTTTCATGGTAGCCGTTTCAGCGGAGGTGGAATGCACTTCTTAAATTTTCGTAGGTGGCTCAATGAGATGAGGGAAAGATTTTCAGATATTGAAGCAGTGTATTTTGAAGAAGTAAGAAGACACCTTGGAACTGATGCTGCGCATTGCTACGGTGGTTTTCTTGCAGTGCTGTCTGCTTGGTGTGAAGAGAACAATATTCCCTACCAAGGTGTTAATGTTAAAACTATCAAACGCTTTATAGCTGGTAATGGTAATGCAAGCAAAAGTGAAGTTATTGAAGCGATACGTGAAAAAGGTTTTTCACCTCGAGATGATAACGAAGCTGATGCTTTGGCATTGATGTTTTGCGTTAATAATTTTAGTAAAGATTTTAATATACTAGATAACGCATAGGAAGTGGGTCCTTTCGGCCAGGCTAGCTGGTTTGGTGGGTTCGACCCCAGGCCTTCTTTAGCGTCAGAGATATTTTAAATATTAACTTTTTAATTATTAAGAATTTAAATTATATGAATTTAGCAATTCACTATTATCCTATTGAAAACCTAGTCGAATACGAGCGTAATCCACGTAAAAATGACGATGTGGTCAACAGAATGTGCGCTTCAATTCGGGAGTTTGGTTTTCGTATTCCGATAGTCGCAAAAAGCGATGGAACTGTAGTTGATGGTCATTTAAGACTTAAAGCAGCAAAAAAACTTGGTATGGAGAGTATTCCAGTGGTCTTAAGTGATAATCTAAATGAACCACAAACCAAAGCTTTTCGATTACTGGCAAATCAATCAGCTAATTGGGCAAAGTGGGATGATGATCTTTTAAAAGTAGAAATCCAAGAGTTAGAAGATTTGGAGTTTGACCTTAAAATGACTGGATTTGAGATAGAAAAAGTCCAACGCTTTCTTGATAATCTTGATGGAAGGGAAGAACAAGGGGAAAAGGGAGAAAAATTTTCTGATTTAGCTGGTGATGACAAAAAAGTAGAAATAACAAAACCAGGTGATCTATGGATCTTAGGTGGTCATAGAATCTACTGTGGTGATAGCTGCGAAGTTGAATCATATAAAGCAGTATTGGACGACAAAATGGCAGATATCACCGTTTGTGATCCACCGTATAACGTCGATTATGGCGCTAGTCAAGAAAGGGAAGACAAAAAGATACTAAATGACAACCAAGGTGAAAATTACGAACTTTTTCTCTACGATGTCTGTTCCAATATTTTAGCATATACGAAAGGAGCAATTTACATCTGCATATCATCATCAGAGTTTTCAACGTTGCAAAAAGCATTTGAAGAGGCAGGAGGAAAATGGTCAACATTTATCATTTGGGCAAAGAATCATTTTACGCTAGGCAGGTCTGATTATCAAAGACAATACGAAGCAATGCTCTATGGATGGAAAAGGGGCAATAAACGTGAGTGGCATGGGGGTAGAAATCAAAGTGATCTGTGGTTTTATGATAAGCCAACACATAACTCATTACATCCAACAATGAAGCCAGTAGAGCTAATGGAGAGAGCAATAGTAAACAGCAGCAGATCAGGAGACATAGTACTTGATCCATTTAGCGGTTCTGGCAGCACACTGATTGCATGTGAGAGAACAGGAAGAATTTGTAGGACAATAGAGCTAGATTCAAAATTTGTAGATGTAACGATAAAGCGTTGGCAGGTATACACAGGTAGGGAGGGAATTCTTTCTGGTACTGGTAAAACTTTTTCAGAAATTCAAGAAGAAAAACAGTAAGAAAAAAGTGGAAAAAATAACGCAAACGGAATGGGCAAGAGAGATAGGAGTGTCAAAGCAATATGTCTGTTACTTAGTAAAAAAAGGAGTAGTTGAGTTGGAGGATGGCTTGATTGACAGAGAACAAGCGAATGAAGCGGTAGCAGCAATAAGAGATCCAAGCCAGCCACTGAGGAGAAAAGGTGGAGAAATTGAGGAAAAAAGGGGAAACACCAGTGAGCTCTCTACCATGCTGCTTAAAACCCGGATAAAAAATGAAATGGAGCGGGGAAAATTGTTGGAGGCAAAGGCAAAAGCCGAAATTGGTGAACTTATCTCAGTAGAAGAAGTAAAGACCGAAGCATTTAATGTTGCAAGAGTGGTAAGAAATAATCTCCTCAATATCCCAGACAGAGTATCAGCATTACTAGCATCGATGAACGACACAGAGAAGATCCATGAGACACTGACTGAGGAAATCAGAACTGCGTTGGAGGAGTTAGTATTTCAATGATACTAAGGAAGTTCTTTATTAAGCCTAATGCAGATACTGATTGCAATACTTATTTTGAGTAAAGCATCGGCAGATAGTTATTGTAGAGGGAAAATACCTTTTTCTCTTAGCTGTGTAAAAGTACAAAAATTGCAGCAGATGGCATTATGATATATAGCAGTAGCTTTTATACAGGGTTAAAGCCAGATCCAACACTTAAAGTATCAGAGTGGGCAGATAGAAATCGTCAACTTTCAACGATAGCATCATCAGAGCCAGGGAAATGGAGAACAAAGAGGACGCCGTACCTTAAGGAGATAATGGATTCACTATCTTCGTCTTCACCGGCTGAAAAAGTGGTATTCATGAAAGGAGCACAAATTGGCGGAACAGAAGCTGGGAATAACTGGATAGGGTACATTATTGATCAGACGCCAGGGCCAATGCTGGTAGTACAGCCGACAGTAGAAATGGGCAAGCGCTGGTCTAAGGGAAGACTTGCGCCACTGATTGAAGATACGCCATGTTTAAGGAGTAAAATAAAAGACCCAAGGTCGAGAGATTCAGGGAACACTGTACAAAGTAAGGAATTTCCTGGAGGAACGGTAGTAGTAACAGGTGCAAACAGTCCAGTGGGTCTGCGTTCAATGCCGGTAAAATATCTTTTTCTTGATGAAGTAGATGCGTATCCAGGGGATTCAGGAGGAGAAGGAGATCCAGTTTTACTCAGTATAGCCCGAACTAATACTTTTACACGGAGAAAAATATTCTTGGTGTCAACCCCAACGGTGCATGGAATAAGTAGAATAGAGAGGGAATTTGAGAGTTCAGACAAACGTTACTTTTTTGTCCCTTGTCCACATTGTGATCACTATCAGGTACTGAAATGGCCACAGATAAAGTGGAAAGAGAAGAACCCAGCAACAGCCCACTACGTTTGCATAGAGTGTAGGGGAGAAATAAAAAATCATCAGAAAACAGAGATGCTAGCTAGAGGTGAATGGAGAGCTACAGGTGAAGGGGCAAAAGAAGGGGGAAAAATAGGATTCCACCTTTCAAGCTTGTATAGCCCAGTAGGCTGGTATAGCTGGAAACAAGCGGTAGAAGATTATCTGCATGCAAAGGAAAATGAGCAATTACTGAAAGTTTGGATAAATACAACACTCGGAGAAACCTGGGTAGACAAAGGAGAAGTACCAGACTGGAAGCAACTATTTGAGCGTCGAGAAAATTTTCCGATAGGTACGGTGCCAAAAGATGGAAAAATAGTGTTAACGGCAGGGGTTGATGTGCAAAAAGATCGGTTAGAAGCAGAAGTAGTAGCATGGGGAAGAAATCGAGAAAGTTGGTCAATAGACTACCAGGTATTTGAAGGTGATACAGGAAGTGGAGAAGTATGGGGAAAACTGTCAGAGCTTTTGAATCATCATTTTATCGGTGAAAATGGACTTGAATACATGATAAGCATGATGGCGGTAGATGCTGGGTATGCAACGCAAGAGGTTTATAACTGGGTAAGAGGTCACCAAGGCTCTGGGAGAGTAATGGCAGTAAAAGGGGCAAACAAAGCGCTAGTGCCACTGAGCAGCCCAAGTAGAGTAGATGTAACAGTTAGCGGACAAAAGCTAAAGAGAGGAATGAAACTGTGGCCAGTTGGGGTATCGATATTAAAGTCAGAGCTTTTCCAATTACTTAATGTTTTAACAGAAGGGGCGCCTGGGTATTGTCATTTTCCAGAGTATCCACCTGAATATTTTAAGCAGCTAACGGCAGAGCAATTAGTCAGCAAAGTAGTAAAAGGTTATACCAAACAAGAGTGGCAGAAGGTAAGAGAAAGAAATGAAGTACTAGATTGCCGAATTTACACAAGAGCAGCATCGATAGCACTGGGAGTAGACAGATGGCCAGAGAGTAAATGGAATAGTTTGAGTGGAAAAATGGAAAGTAAAAAGTCAAAGAAAATAGTCAAAAGCAAATGGATCAGCGAGTAGTAAATGTATAACGAAGATTATCTAATTCAAGTTGAACAAGCAATAAAGAAGCTTCAGAGTGGCGAAAGAGTAGTATCAATTGCATATGGTGACCATGTTGTCCATTATGCAGAAGTAGATATAAATGATTTACTAAGCTTAAGACAACGAATTAAAGCTGAGCTAAAGATTGCTGGAGTGGAGCCAAAGAGGAAAATTGTTTTTTCAACGAGTAAAGGAATTTTATAAATGTTGCTAAAAACCTTCAAGCAATTGTTTAACAAACCAAAGATAAAAAGCTCTGCATGGGATGCAGCAGGTTCAGGAAGAAGATTTTTTCACTTTCAACCAGAGTCAGGAAGCATAAACAATTTGCTGTCTCAAAGTCTTGAGCACTTACGCAGTCGATCACGTGATATGGTAAGAAAGAACTCGTATGCAGCAAACATCATTGATACGATAATAAGTGACTCTGTTGGGACAGGAATAAAGCCGCAGTCAAAGGCGAAAGATGCAGAGTTTCGGAAAAAAGTGCAAGAATTATGGCTCAAATGGACAGATGAAGCAGACAGTAGCGGAATGAGTGATTTTTATGGGTTACAAGCTCTAGTATGCAGAAGTATGATAGAAGGAGGGGAATGTTTTGTACGGCTGAGAACGAGAAAACGAGAAGATGGACTTTGTGTGCCGTTGCAATTACAAGTACTTGAATCAGAGCATTTAGACAATAAGAGCAATCAACCCCTTGCCAACGGTAATGTAATTAGAAACGGGATTGAGTTTAATAGACTGGGGCAAAGAGAAGCGTATTACCTTTTTCGAGAACATCCGGGTGAAGGATCATTTGGAGAGTCAGTTAGAGTACCAGCAAATGATGTTTTACATATTTATAGACCACTAAGACCTGGGCAGATTCGAGGAGTACCATGGCTTTCTACAGTACTGTTAAAGCTCTATGAACTTGATCAATATGATGATGCAGAATTAGTGAGAAAAAAGACTGCTGCAATGTTTGCTGGATTTATTACGAGACTTGATCCAGAAGCAAATATTTTAGGAGAAGGTGAAGCAAATGAGCATGGAGTAGCACTATCAGGTTTAGAGCCAGGGACTATGCAATTACTTGATCCAGGTGAAGACATAAAATTTTCAGAACCATCAGATGTTGGAGGAAGTTATGAAGCATTCATGAAACAGCAGCTCAGGGCAATAGCAGTAGGCACAGGGATAACGTATGAGCAGCTAACAGGGGATTTAACGGGTGTCAATTATTCATCAATCCGAGCTGGGTTAATAGAGTTTCGTAGGAGGTGCGCGATGTTACAGCATAACGTGGTAGTATTTCAATTTTGCCGTCCAGTATGGGATAGGTGGTTAGAATTAGCCCTACTCTCAGGAGAACTCGATATAGGAGAAGAATGGACAAAAAAAGGGGCAAAAGAAGTAAAATGGATAGCGCAAGGGTTTGATTGGGTGGACCCGCTAAAAGATCAGCAAGCACAGCAAATGGCGGTAAGAAATGGATTTAAGAGCAGGTCAGAAGTAGTATCAGAGCTAGGTTATGATAAAGAAGAAATCGATCAGGAAATTGCTGAGGATCAAAGACGTGCTAGTTCACTCAACTTAAGCTTCGACAGCGATGTCAGTAGTGTTGATTCTAATGTGGAAATGATATGAAACAACAAATAAACAAACCAATGATGGTAGAGCCAAGAAGTTTTGAGTTACTGTCATTACAAGCAGGAAAGCAGCCAATTTTTAAAAACATAAAACATGCAGTAAAAAATAGTGAAAAAGGAATAAAAGTTATACCGATACATGGAATCTTGACGAAAAAGTCAGAAGCTTTTGATAATGTGTTGGGGATGACATCGTATGAGAAGATACGTGAAGAGATAGAAGAAGCTTTGATAGATGAAGAAGTAGAAACAATAATTTTGGACATAGACAGCCCTGGAGGGGAAGTAAACGGTTTATTTGACCTTGCTGATTTTATTTATGAGGCAAGAAAGTCGGAAAAGAAAAAGATCGTAGCGATAGCAAATGATGATGCGTATTCTGCAGCGTATGCAATAGCGTCAAGTGCTGAAAAAGTATTTGTAAGCAGAGCATCAGGGGTAGGAAGTATAGGAGTAATAGCAAGTTACGTTGATCAAAGTGGATTCGATGAAAAACAGGGAGTAAAATATACCACAGTATTTGCAGGAAAGAGAAAAAACGATTTAAATCCGCATGAGCCGATAACGTCTGAAAGTCTGGAAAGCTTGCAAGGAGAGGTAAATCGCCTATATGAGATGTTTGTCCAGCTCATAGCACGAAACAGAAATTTGTCCATGGAAAGAATCAAATCAACCGAAGCAGGGCTATATTTTGGAGAAAAAGCAATAGAGATAGGACTTGCTGATGGAATGACAATTCTTTCATCTATTAATAAAAACAGGAGGAGTATTACTATGAATGAACAAACTACAACTGACCTAGAAACTGATAATTTAACTAATAAAATCAAGAATGACAGCTATCGTACTGAAGTTCTTGAATTAATACGTTTATGTAATTTATCAAAGATGCCAGAAAAGATAGGAGAATTTATTGAGCAGAATGTAAATGCAAAGCAAGCCCAAGAGATATTAATGTCGATACTGGCGGAGAGAACGAAGAAGACAGAGATAATGAGTACAATACCGCAAAATACACCAGAAGACTTGATGATGCAGGTAGCGAAAAGTCGGGGCATTTGATGCGCGGTATATAATACTGCCGCGGTAAATAAGTGTTCGAAATGCTCCAGAATAGCCAATTGTAGAGCAACATATCTTTTACCGCGGCGAATAGCGACTTTAAACACAGCGGAATAAACAAAGGAAAAAAGGGGGAGAAATATGACAAGCATAACTGAAACAAATAATTTAGGAGATCTTCTGAAATATGAGGCATCGAGTCTATATTCAAGAGATCAGATAACAGTAGCAAAAGGGCAGAACCTAAAGCTTGGTACAGTAGTGGCTCTCGATAAAGATAACATGATTAAGATAATAAATCCAACTGCCACAGATGGCACGCAAACAGCGATAGGTGTAATAACAAGTGATGTAAACGCAACGGAAAACACCAAAGCAGTAATCATTACACGTATAGCAATGCTAGCAGATTATGCAGTTGTATGGCCAGCAAATATCACTGAAGAACAGAAAGCTGCAGCAGTAAAGCAACTTGAAGGACGAGGGATCATTATCCGCAAGGGAGCTTAAAAAAACTATTAAAAACACAAAAGGGGGAAAAGAAAAATGCAAAATCCATTTACAAATCCGGCATTTAGTATGACAGCATTAACAAATGCAATAAACATATTGCCGATAAATTATGGTCGAACAGAAAATTTAAATTTATTTCCAAGTAGATCAGTAAGATTTAGATATATTACCATAGAAGAACACAACGGAGTTTTAACTTTATTACCAACGCAAGTACCCGGAGCGTCAGCAACAGTGGGAAAACGAGGAAAACGGAAAATAAGAACGTTTACCATTCCACATATTCCTCATGATGACGTAGTGTTACCAGAGGAAGTACAGGGAATAAGGGCATTTGGATCAGAGAGTGAACTTAAAGCGCTAGCAGATGTAATAACTGATCATTTGCAGCTAATGAGAAACAAACACGCAATAACATTAGAGCATTTGCGAATGGGAGCGCTAAAGGGAATTATTCTTGATGCTGATGGGTCAGAATTATTAAATCTGTACAATGAATTTGAAATAACACCAAAAGTAGTAAATTTTGCACTAGGAACAGCAACAACTGATGTAAAGCGTAAGTGTCTGGAAGTATTGAGGCATATTGAGGATAACTTAAGTGGTGAATATATGACAGGAGTTCATGCCTTGGTAAGCCCTGAGTTTTTTGATGCACTCACTTCGCATAGTAAAGTAAAAGAAGCATATGAAAGATGGCAAGAAGG
>NZ_JAHDJT010000036.1 GCF_023661085.1 Wolbachia pipientis | reverse complement strand
AAAAAATACCCTGAGTTTTTTACTGAATTTTGTCATTGAGCCTGCAGATCAAAAATAAGTTTGAGCCAGAAATACCCTTAGTGTCATGATAATGAAATTGTTAGAATTTGTCAAGTTGTTTTTTTTGTTTTATACCATGTCAAAATTGGTCTGCTACGCGAAAAGTCTATTTTGTAATTTTATGATGATTTTAATACTTAATACAAATATTCTAAAAGTTATATAAGAATTAATTAATATATAATGTATCTCAGGTATAATGTTGTACAAAAGTATGCATATTCAATAAAATATTTACATGAAAAGCTTGCTTATAGAGAGGAATAGGACGGTAATATTGTTGCTTATAGTGATTTTTATTTTTGGTTTATACGCCTATATAAAAATGCCAAGGGAAAGCAACCCAGATATACAAATTCCTGTAATCAGCGTGTTTGTTGGACTTCCTGGAATTTCTGTTGAAGATAGTGAGAAGTTATTAGCTATTCCGATAGAAAATGAACTGAGGTCTATAGAAGGAGTTAAGGAGCTAAAGGCCCTAGCAACTGATGGCGGCGCTCATGTAATACTTGAATTCGGTACAGAGTATAGTAACAAGGAAGTGTTCGATAACGTCCGTTCAAAGCTTTCAAATATAAAATCGAAGTTGCCTGCTGAAGCAGAGTCTCCGGTAATCAGCGAAATAAACTTAAGCTTATTTCCTATATTAAATGTTGGATTGGTTGGTCATCTACCAGAAAGGGCTTTGACCGATATAGCGCGTAAGTTAAAAAAAGGAATAGAATCTCTGCCCAACGTCCTTAAGGTTGAAGTGGCAGGCGTGCGTAAGGAAACGATAGAAGTGATAATTGAGCCCACAATACTAACAAAATACAACATTCAATCAGATGAAATATTTCATGCTATATCGAGCAATAACAGATTAGTAGGAGCCGGATCGCTTGATAACGACACAGGTAAATATTCAATTAAAGTATCAGGGTTATTAAAAGATGTAGAAGATATTATGAACATTCCTATTAGGTCGCAAGGCGATGCAGTCTTGAGAATAAAGGATATGGCAAAGGTGTATCCTAGATTTGAAGATTATGAAGGATTTGCTCGCATCAATGGACTGTCTAGTGTTGTGTTAGAAATTTCAAAACGTAATGGAAAGAACATAATAGATACAGTAAATCAAGTGAAATACCTAATAGATAAGGCAAAAGACCAATTACCTAACAATCTAAAAGTGGTGTATTTAAACGACCAGTCAAAAAATGTCCGTAATGTGCTTGATGACCTAGAGAATGGCATAATATTTGCTGTGTTGTTAATATTAATCATAATGATACTCTCTATGGGCACAAGGACGGCCATTCTTGTAGCACTTTCGATACCTGGCTCCTTTCTTGTTGGAGTAATAGCCCTTTACTTCATGGGTATAACCTTAAACATTGTTGTACTCTTCAGTTTAATTATGGCAGTTGGCATGTTGGTTGATGACGCAATCGTAGTTAGTGAATATGCTGATAGAAAGATGATTTGTGGAATGGACAAGGTAGAAGCCTTTCACACTTCAGTTCGTGATATGTTTTCTCCAGTTCTATCATCGACATTAACTAAATTGGCAGTGTTTTTCCCTCTGTTATTTTGGCCTGATATAGTTGGTAAGTTTATGCAGTATATACCAATCACAATAATTTTAACTTTGACCGGTTCGCTCATTATGGCCTTGGTTTTCATACCAACACTCGGTGCAATGTTTGGTAAGCCTTCGGTAACTTCGAAAGAAGAAATTGAAAAAATGAGTGCAATAGAAAGTGGTGAGATAAAGAACACTGGGCCCATAATAAGAGCTTACGCATGCGCACTGGAGAAAGTTTTAGATCATCCTAAAAAATTTGCGTGTGCTACTATATTAGTTTTATTCTCGTTTAGTATATTATATTTCACTTTTGGTCCTGGAGTAAAGTTTTTCCCAAAAGTGGATTCAGATAATATTCTAATTAGAGTTCAAGCAAAAGAAAGTTTATCAGCCAAGGAACGAGATCTGATACTAAAAGAAGTAGAAAAGCGCATCTCAGGCATCAAAAAAGAAATTCATGCTTCTTATGCTAAATCAGGAACATTCTCAGATAACGTTATTGCCGAAATCCAACTAGAACTTGCAGATTGGCGCTTTAGGCGCAAAGCTAGACATATATTAAATGATATAAGAAGTAGTGTGCAGGACATAAAAGGAGTAATAATCGATATTCAAGAAGAAAATTCAGGACCATCAGCTAATAAGCCAATACAAATTAATCTCAGTGGGGATGAATCTAGCCTGGATTTAGCAGCAGAGCAAATTCTAAAAATTATGGATCAACCTTCATCAGGGTTTATAAATGTTCAAGACAGTAGGTCAACACCTGAAATAGAGTGGAATATGAATATTGATAAAAGTAAGGCTGCAAGCTCTGGAGTAAGTGTTGCAACCATTGGCGATTTTATAAAAATGGTCACAAGTGAAGTATTAATCGGAAAATACAGATCAAATAACCTGGACCAAGAAATAGATATTATACTCCGTTTTCCTGAACGAGATCGTAACATGAAGACCATAGAGAACCTTTTTATTAATACAGCTAATGGTCCGTATCCTATGAGCAATATAGTAAAATATGCTCCCGAAAAAAAGATAAACAAACTAAGTAGGATTAACGGATCACGTACAGTAACAATCTCTGCTGATGTTGATCACGGCTACCTGGCTGATGAAAGAGTTAAATTCATTCAAAACTCGATTGTTCAGGATTGGGACAAGAGAGTACAAATTGACTTTAAAGGCGATAAAGAAGATCAACAAAAATCAGAAGCCTTTTTGTTGAAGGCTTTTATATTGGCAATCACATTAATGATCTTGGTATTAGTGACACAATTCAATAGTGTATACCACACATTCATTGTAATGACGGCAGTATTTTTATCTACCACATGTGTATTTTTTGTTTTCTTTCTTGTCCATAAAGTTTTTGTAGTTGTTATGTGTGGGGTAGGAATAATTGCTTTAGCAGGAATTATAGTAAGTAATAATATATTATTACTTGACGCTTTTCATCACCAAGTTGAAGTATACAAAGATGACATTAAGCGATGTATAATAAATGCTTCGATTTCTCGCATTAGGCCAATATTGCTTACTGTTGCAACCACAGTCCTTGGCTTAATACCGATGATTACTAAGCTAAACATAAATTTTTTCACGTTACAAATCACATATGACGCTCCATCAAGCCAGTGGTGGGTTGACATTTCAATCACCATAGCATGTGGAATGTTAGCTGCAACGGTTCTAACCTTGTTTTTTACTCCTGCGTTGCTTATGATGCAAAGACATGAAAAAACTTGACTTAAATTAGTAATTATTTAATATTAAAAATAGTGTTCTTTGCCCGTTGAAGCTATAATTATAACTAATTGTATAGGATTTATTTGTATGATTGCTAACCGAAAAAGCAGTGTTAAACAGAAAAGTGACAAAAATAACTTAGTTGGAAGTATTGACATAATAAAAACAGCAGGAGAGCTTTCACTTCAAAAAGGTCTAGATTTTGAAGTGGTAATGAAGGCATTAGAAAGTGCAATAGAAGCAGTGGCTCTTCAAAAATATGGTAGTAAAAGTAAGGTTACAGTCAACATAGATAGAAACACAGGCAAAGTTACTGCATATAGAGAATTAAGGGTTATTAGTGATGAACCAAATGAAGAAGAGAGTGCTGGATGTGAATCAATTACTCTTACGCAAGCTAAGTTAATAAGAGAAGATGCAAAAATTGGAGATACTGTTAATGAATTGCTTTCTCTCAGCACTGATCTTGCTTCAGCAAGAATTGCCCAGCAAAGAATTGCTCAGGTGATTAAATATGAAGAATCGAAAAAGCAATATGAGGAATTTAAGGATAAAGTGGGAGAAATAAGATATGGTATTGTTAAACAAGTGGAGTATTCAGACCTGATCGTAGACATAAATGGCGCTAGGGCATACCTTCCATTGCGAAATTTAATCGGTGGTGAATCATTTCGTGAAGGCGATAAGATTAAAGCTTACATACAAACTGTCAAGCGTTCTGATGATGGACGTCAAATTATTCTTTCTAGAGCCTATGAAGGCTTTTTGGAGGCACTATTAAATCAAGAGATACCAGAAATTGCTGACGGGTTAGTAACAATTAAAGGTATAGCTAGAGATGCTGGTTCAAGGTCTAAAGTTGCTGTTTTCTCTCCTGATAAAAACATCGACCCAGTAGGTGCTTGTGTTGGAGTTAAGGGAGATAGGATAAAAACCATCATACATGAATTAAATGGAGAAAAAATTGATGTCATACATTACTCTTCAGACCTGGGCCAATTTGTTATCAAAGCGATTACTCCTGCAGAAGTATCGAAGGTTATTATTGATGAAAATGAAAACTGCGTAGAATTAATAGTTGCTGAAGATCAATTAAGCTTAGCTATAGGAAAAAAAGGTCAAAATGTAAGATTAGCCTCAGAGCTTGTTGGATGGAAAATTGAGATACTAAGCACTCAACAAGAATCAGAAAGGCGGAGTCGGGAACTCAGTCAATGTTCAGCTTTATTTGCTGAAGCTCTAAATTTAGAGGAGATTATGGGGCAGTTATTAGTCACAGAGGGTTTTTCAAGCGTGGAGGATATATCCAATGCTTCAATTAAAGAGCTTGCTTCGATAGAAGGCTTTAACGAAGATATTGCAAGTGAGTTGCATAATAGAGCAAATAAATATCTAAAAGCAGAAAATGACAAAAAAATAGAAGAGTTAAGAAGTTTAGGTATGGAAGATGATGTAATCAATTTGCCTTTATCAATAGACGATAAAATTGCTCTTAGTAAACATGGTATTAAAACTCTAGGAGATGTAGCAGACTTGTCAAGCTATGAGTTTTATGGTATACTCTCCTCTTCAGCGAGTGGTAAAGAGGACTTAAAAGACACAATAGACTCAATAATCATGGAAGCTCGTAAGAAGCTTGGTGTAATATAGCAAAATGTATGAATAACGAAGATATCAGTAGTAAAAAACTAACGCTTCAAGGTTTTAACAAACTCAAGTTGGGTCTTGATTTGAACTCTTCAGCGAGTCCAAGTACGGGAGCTACAATAGTAAAAAAAAGGAGAAGAAAACCTCATGAGCCAGAAGAGCAAGATGGAAGTAAATTAGGTTCCTTGACAGAAAAAGAGCAAATCTTCCGTATTAATGCTGTACAGAATGCCGCTTTGTTAAAAGAAAAGAACCTAAAAGAAGAAAAAGAAGTAGTAGTAAAAGAAGACAATGATGAAAAGGTTAATGATAAAGATGATGCTTCGGATGTTTCGTTTAAAGAAATCGAAGAAAAAGCTTCAAGTGGTGTTAGCTCAGTTAAGCCAATGGAGAGTGGAATTGACGATGAAGATGATGATGATAAAAAACCTTTAAAGGCTAACAAAGATATATATTCTAAGCACTCCAAGCTGATAATCGCGCAGTCAATAGATGACAAAATTGAACAATCCCCTGCATTTAAGCAAAGATTTGGTATAAGAAACAGAAAATCAAAATTCACCAAAGGTAAAAACATATCAAGAGAAGTTATTATACCAGATGAAATTACAATCAGAGAATTATCCGTTCGTATGGCAGAGGATAGCAAAGATGTGTTAAGAATGTTGAAAGAAGAAGTTGGTGAGAGTTACAGAGTGGATGATTTAGTGGATCCGGATATAGCATGTGAAATAGTGGAAAAATTTAATCATACAGCTAAACGAGTGAGTGATGCTAACAAGGAAAAGGGTTTATTTTTCATAGAGAACAGGGAAAGCTTGCCTAAAAAACCTAAGCCGCCAGTTGTCACTTTTATGGGACATGTTGATCATGGTAAAACCTCATTGCTCGATGCATTTCGTGAATCTAATGTTGCAGAAAGAGAGTCAGGTGGAATAACTCAACATATAGGTGCTTATCAGGTAGTTACAAAAAATAAGCAAAGAATTACTTTCATTGACACACCAGGACATGAGGCATTTACTGCAATGCGTGCATGTGGTGCCAACATCACTAATATAGCTGTAATAGTGATTGCGGCTGATGACGGAGTGATGAAACAAACGATTGAAGCAATAAACCATGCAAAGGCAGCAAATGTTTCTATTATAATTGCTGTTAATAAAGTCGATAAATCGCGATCTGGTGATGTAGAAAGGGTAATTAGTAGTTTACCTCAATATGACCTCATTCCTGAAGAACTTGGTGGTGATGTTATGGTTGTGCCAGTATCAGCAAAAAAGAAAATCAACCTAGACAAACTAGAAGAGGCGATTTTGTTAATTGCTGATCTAATGAAGCTTGAAGCGATAGAGGATTGTCGAGCATTTGGGTGGGTGATAGAATCTAAAATAGATAAAGCCAAGGGAATATCAGCTACGTTGATAGTTGAGGAAGGAACGTTGAAGGTTGGTGATATGTTGGTGGTTGGTACGACATATGGAAAAGTACGTAGTATGGTTAATCATCTTGGTCAAAGGGAAAAGATGGCTCCACCTTCTACTCCAATTGAGATCACTGGTCTAAACGGTGTGCCAGATGCTGGAGATAAATTTGTTGTTGTAAATTCCGAAAAGCAGGCACGTGAAATCGTTGAATACAGATTAGAGCTGGTCAAGAGAAAAGAGGAGGATTCAATCAATAATGATTTAGACATATTCAGTCGTAACGACAGTGAAACAGAAGAGTTACCTGTAGTTTTGAAGTGTGATGTAACTGGTTCTGTTGAAGCAATATCAAGTTCAATTGATAAACTTGGTAAAGATCAAGTGAAATTAAATATCCTACACAAGGCAGTGGGGGGAATAACAGACTCAGATGTGCTGCTTGCAGAAGCGTCGAGAGCAGTAATTTTGGCGTTTAATGTCAAAGTGGATTCAAAAATAAGGGATTTGGCAAAACAAAAAGGTGTAGAAATACGTACTTATAACGTAATATACGAACTTATTGACAGTATGAAAATGTGCTTGACTAAAATGTTAAAGCCTATAACACGAGAAGTGCGTATTGGCTCTGCATCTGTGAGACAGGTATTTAATGTATCTAAAGCTGGTAATATTATTGGATGTTATGTAAGTGATGGAGTCGTGAAAAAAGATTCTTTAATTAAGGTAATGCGCAACAATAAATTAATATATGAAGGAAAATTGAAAGCTTTGCGTAGATTTAAGGATGATGTTAAGGAAGTAGGTACAAACTTTGAATGTGGAATGTCTCTAGATGGTGATGCCGACATTAAGGTTGGAGATATTCTGGAAGTTTATCAATTAGTGCAGGAAGAAAGGGTACTATAATATGAAAAAAGAAATCAGGAGCCTAAAAATAGCATCTGTACTGCATAGAGCAATATCCAGAGTCTTAATGGAAGGTAAGGTATTCAATAAAAATGTAGTGATATCTGAAGTAAAGTTAAGTAAAGACTTAAAAAAAGCAGATGTATATGTAGTGCTATCTTCATTAAGCGAAAAAGATTGTGACATTAGCACTATTATTGACGAAATCAATCAATCTGCATGGTTGATACGCAAATCCATATTATGTTATGTTGATTTGCGATCTGTACCCAAGTTAGTTTTCAAAACTGATTTAGCATTCGATAATTTTGTTAATGTAAGCAAAATACTAAGTAGTCACACTTAATATGCATTTCGATCATTA
The DNA here is from genome assembly GCF_023661085.1 of Wolbachia pipientis. Lineage (GTDB taxonomy): Bacteria > Pseudomonadota > Alphaproteobacteria > Rickettsiales > Anaplasmataceae > Wolbachia. The sequence continues at coordinate 3,180 of NZ_JAHDJT010000036.1, read as the reverse complement.
CCTTTCATTGATGAGGTTGCACAGTTTAACAGGTTTATGGCTTGTATTATTCCCTAGTTTAAGTGGTATTATTCTAGCCTCAACTCCTCTATCGTATCAGGCTTTTTTTCTCCTTATTTTGTTTACTATGGGCGCATTCTTGATGAGGCCTGCGGGTTGTATAATCAATGATATTTTCGATAAAGAAATAGATGCACATGTTGAACGAACAAAATATAGGCCACTTGCAAGTGGTGCACTAAACGTAAAGCAAGCTTTGATTTTACTTTCTCTGTTACTGTCCATTGCACTAGCAATCCTCCTGCTCACCAATAAAACTACACTTATACTTGGGGTAATCTCAATATGTATGATAATTATTTACCCTTTACTAAAGCGTTACGTTTGGTGGCCACAATTGTTTTTAGGGTTTACTTTTAACATGGGATTGCTCCTAGGTTGGGCGTCAATAAAGAACCAGATTAGTATAGAACCTATGCTCTTTTATGCAGGATGCATCTTTTGGACACTGAGTTACGACACCATATACGCTCATCAAGATAAAAAAGATGATGAAAAACTCGGAATGAAATCAACAGCATTATATTTTGGTGATACAACAAAATCTTGGCTAAAAAGGTTTCATTTAATATCTCTTATGATGTGGCTATATGCCGGTATCTTATCATCATTGAATAACATTTTCTATGTCGCTTTACTTGCTGTAGGGGTCATGTTTCATTACCAATATAAAAATCTCAACCCCGACGACTCCAGTCAATGCATGTCCACATTTAAAAATAACTCCTATGTAGGACTACTGCTTTTTCTCGGCATTCTTTTAGATAGAGTTGTAAACTGAAATACGACTAATTAAAAAAAGCTGCCCCAAAGGAGTTTAGAGACGCCGGGGAAGGCTTCGTTGGAGTTATCTATAGAGAAATCTATAGCTTACCAACGTTAGACATACTGCGCATTACAATACTTTCTTCAAAAATATACATGTTGCTCCACCAACATACCCTGGGCGTACAAGATCGCACTCATACCCAAGCTTTTCATAGAATGCTCTTGCCCTCTGAAAATTCATGGCTGTAACAGTTGCTATTTTACAGTGCATTTCCCAACCATAATCATGAACTTTTTCCATTAACTGCTTTCCCATACCTTTTTTCCTATGGTCGTGATGCACCCAAAGCAGATCAGTGTAAATTGAACCATAGATAATAAAACCGCTACAACCTGCAATAATTTGTCTAGCATCATCGTGAATAAAAAAAGCAAATGGATTACATGTACTTTTATTAGCGTTTTCTTCATTGATCTTTTTGGACAGGAATTCAATATCTCTATTGTTTGGGGACGCAGTATGCTCGATTTTCATCTTTAATTCCTCCATTCAAAACACTCAAATTGACCAAACGTATGAAACCCTAAGCGCTCATAGATTCGATATCCTGAATCACTTGATGCAGAAAGAGTCGCATATCTTACACCTATTTTTCTAGCAATATCCATAAGATGAGTGATCATTTGGGTGCCATACCCAAGCCCTCTTTTATTTTCTTCTGTTATCAAGCTGAAAATGCCGGCTGTGTCACTGTGGATAAAAAGAATAGCAATTACAACGGGAATATTATCTTCATACCCAACGAACAATTTTTCTTGTTGATTTAGGAGTGGTTCTGTGAGTTTTTCATAAAAGCTACGTGCTGTTACATCATATGTTTCAAGAACTCTGATAAAATGTTCAAGTTGATCTCGGTTCAATACTCGCTCTATTCTGATAAGTTGGTTGTTTCTGCTTTCAAAATTGGTTAGATCACACAACATAGCACGCTCTTCAGTTTCAGTAATAAAGCCGTGCTCCAGCAATTTTCTGCTTAATGCTTTTGAATCAATCGATGGGCTGATCCACCACGCGAAGGGCTGACCTTTAAATTTGTCTATAACACCTTAAACCTTTTCTGCGTGATAGTCGCCACAAACAATGTTAAACATCGAAGACCCGAGCCCGCAGTTAATTATCGTGAGAGCCTGGTCTGTTTTTATACTAAAACCTGTAGCTTCAGGCAAATATTTGAAGTGACCAAAGGTATTTTGCTTAATTTTCTCCAGCATATTTTCTTTCATGATTACGAAACTGTCTAATATCGCGCACTAATTTCTCTCTTTATCTTATACAAATTAATCAGGTGAAGTGAATAGAGTATCCATACTACTAAAAAAAATGTGGCACAAAATATAAACATTGCAATTAATGGCAGCAGTAGAGAACTTTCTATTGCTACTCCACCTTTTCTGAGAATACTTGCTGGCTGGTGGAGAGTAGCCCACAAGTTCACGGAAAATTTTACTATGGGGATATTTACGGCACTAAAGATGGCAAATACTGCTGCTGATTTTTTAGCTCTTTCTTCATTATCAAAAGCGCCCCACAGCGAGAGGTATCCAACGTATAGGAAAAATAAGATCAACATTGAAGTGAGTCTTGCATCCCATACCCACCAAGTGCCCCAGGTTCCTTTTCCCCAAATGCTACCTGTGATTAAGCATATTGCAGAAAAGACTGTTCCCGCAGGGGCGGCTGCGTGGGCCAGAACGCTAGCAATGCTGTTATTCCACACTAAGGAGATGAAACTGAGCGCTGCAATTAACCCATATATTCCAAGAGAAAGCCATGCCGAAGGCACATGAAGATACATAATTCGTACAATTTCTCCTTGTTTATAATCTTCTGGAGAGAAGAATAAAGCTAGAAATACTCCAACTAAAAAACATGCAAAACACGCAGCCCCAAGCCAAGGCAAAGCTTTTTTGGAAAAATAAGAAAGATGTGTAGGTTCTAGTAAAAACATTTGTTTCAACAATAACTGTGTTAAGAATTTATCAGTTAGTTTAAGCTTTATCAACAGGATAGTGCCTATGTTTACACAGACCAGCAAATTAGCGCAATTTCAGTCATAACTGCATGAACATTGCAATTTGACCCTGCCGTTATCCAATAGAAATGAAAAAAACTACTTGACAAATTTCGCCATCACACTCTGGGATTGTACATCTTAGAGGTTGAGCAATTTATTATGTATCTTGTTTGATAACAAAAGTTGGTGTAACCTTCATGCTTAAGAAACTTACTAAATAGAAAAAAAGGCAAAAGAAGCCCCGGTCGGTGGCTAATTATTTATATGTACCTCAAAT
>NZ_JAHDJT010000035.1 GCF_023661085.1 Wolbachia pipientis | reverse complement strand
ACCTGTACAGATTGGGAAGTTAAACAAATAGCTTCAATGCTATAATAAGGGTAACAACGAAAGTTGTCAAGCAGTTTTTATCTCAATAATGTTCAGTATGCTAATGCTTTAGTGTTTCTAAGCCAGAAAAATTGTCGTCTTTATTTTTTACAGAGGAAGATGGCGCATTGCTTCCATTATCGCTTTCAATTGGAATAGTAGGCTGTATTAAAGCAATTTTTATAACCTCATCAATATTCTTGACAAAAACTACATCGACTTTTTCCTTAATACTTGCTGGTATTTCTTGCATATCCTTTTCATTTTCGCTAGGTATAATCACAGTCTTGATCGATCCTCTGAGTGCTGCGAGTAACTTTTCTCTCAAGCCTCCAATAGCTAAAACTCTGCCACGCAGTGTAACTTCACCTGTCATAGCAACACTTTTGTCAACTGGTATGTTTATCATAAGGGAAACAATGGATGTGCATATTGCACTACCAGCAGAAGGTCCATCCTTTGGTACAGCGCCCTCAGGTAGATGCAAATGTATATCATTGTTTTGAAACTTTTCAGGCTTTATGCCAAAGAATAGACAATTTGATCGAATATAACTATACGCAGCCTTTATGGATTCTTGCATAACCTCTCCAAGTTTCCCCGTATATTTTATTTCCCCCTTACCTGGAATCAAAACTGACTCTATCATTAAAATATCACCACCTGTTTCAGTGTAGGCTAGTCCAGTTACTACCCCTACTGAACTCTCATTTTCTGCGATACCAAAGGTATATTTACGTACTCCTAAATAACCTTGTAAATCGTTAACTCCCACGCATATTTTCTTATTTTTACCTTCTAATATTTCTTTCACTGCCTTTCTCATGAGCTTTGCAAGCTCCCTTTCCATACTGCGAACACCACTTTCACGTGTATATAGACGTATCAACTCATACAGTGCATCGTCAGTTATACTCCATTCTTTCTTACGCAAACCATGCTCTTTCTTTAATTTGGGAATTAAATGATACTTAGCGATACTAATTTTTTCATCTTCAGTATAACCAGATAATTGTATGATTTCCATCCTGTCATGCAAAGGATGTGGTAAATTCAAGCTGTTCGCTGTAGCGACAAACATTACACTTGAAAGATCAAACTCAACTTCTAAGTAATGGTCCGTAAAGTGCTTATTGTGTTCAGTGTCCAAAACCTCAAGCAATGCAGATGCAGGGTCACCATGCGAATCAGAACCCATCTTATCTATTTCATCAAGTAAAAAAAGTGGGTTGCAGGAATTAGCTTTTTTCATGTGTTGAATGACTTTGCCGGGCATTGAGCCAATATAAGTTTTCCTATGGCCACGTATCTCAGATTCATCACGCACACCACCAAGAGCTATGCGAACAAAATCCCTTCCCACTGCCTTTGCCATAGACCTAGCTAAAGAAGTTTTACCGACACCAGGTGGTCCCAATAAGCAAAGTATAGGACCCTTGATCTCTTTTACTCTCTTTAACACTGCCAGAAACTCTATTATTCTATCTTTTACCTTCTCTATACCATAGTGATTTTCATCCAAGATTTTTTTAGCTGCATTTAAATTAATTTTTGCATCCTTATATTTTCCCCATGGCAGATCAAGCAACCAATACAAATAATTAGATATAACTGTAGCTTCAGGAGAAATGGGATTCATTTTCTTATATCTCTTCAACTCAGTTATAGCTTTCTCCCTTGCTTCCTGAGAAAGCTTTGTTTCTTCTATCTTTTTTTCAAATTCATTTATTATATTTCCTTCTTCTCCATTCTCAAATTCGCCCAATTCTTTCTGTATAGCTTTCAATTGCTCATTGAGGTAGTAGGCTTTCTGAGTGCTTTCAACTTGTGATTTAATTGTTTTATATAAACGGTTTTGTGCATTCAAAATGCTGATTTCTCTCTCAATAAAAGTGAAAGTTTTTCTTAAACGTTCCCCCGGACCATAAGTCCCAAGTATGCTTTGTTTATCTGATGCTTTTATATTCAAATATGAAACTATCGTGTCTACAAGCAGATCAATTTCTTTGATCTGCTCAACGGGATTAACAATAATATCAGGCTGGTTTTTCTTGTTCAGTTTACACCAACTATCAAATGCACCTATAACAGACCGCCTTAAAGCTTCCAGATCGACATTATCCTCATCTTCCTCGTATTCACGATAATTATCCAATTCTACTCTAGCCTGTAATAAAGTATGAGAATCGATATACTCAACAGCTCTTCCTCTGCTGACTCCTTGGATTACAACCTTTACTGCATTATCAGGCAATTTTATCAATGGCTGTACAATATTTGCTAGCACGCCTACTTCATAAAGATCTTGTGGCTCTGGGTTATCAAGAGAGCCATCTTGCTGTGTCACAAGAAAAATCTTATTTTGGTGACTACTATTATTAATTGCATACTCTAACGCATTAATGGATTTTTCTCTGCCTATAAATAAAGGTACCACTACACTTGGAAAAATTACTACATCTCTTAAAGGCAATACCGGCAATGTAGCAAAATTAGAGTCCATAGCATACTCAATGTTCATAATACATGCTTAAATTAACCATCAACCTCCTGCTACAATGTCACCCTTGTTGCCACGATTGATCACTACTTTTCCTGATTCCACCATTTCCTTAGTAACTACTATTGTACTACCTTCAAAACCCCCGTTTCCAACTGTATACATAACATCGAGCAAAAGTGACTCTAAAATAGCACGTAACATTCTGGCACCTGTTTTATAACTCATAGCTTTTTCAGCAATAGCTGATACTGCGCTATCTGAAAATTCAAGATTTACTTTACTAAACGCAAGTAATGCTTTGTACTGTTTTATTAGTGCATTCCTTGGCTCTATCAGTACATGTACTAAATCTTCGTGATCTAACTCATCTAAAACAGCAGTTATTGGAACACGCCCTACGAACTCCGGTATCAAACCGAATTTAATTAAATCTTCGGGCTGAACATCACGTAAAGTATTTTTTTTCCTTTGCTCTTTAGATTGACTGATATCTGCTCCAAAGCCAACTGATGTTCCTTTCTTTCTTGCTTCAATGATCTTGCCTAAACCTTCAAAAGCTCCCCCACAAATAAACAGTATATTATTAGTATCCACTTGTATCAATTCCTGTTGTGGGTGTTTCCGTCCTCCCTGTGGCGGAACATAAGCAACTGTGCCTTCCATAATCTTAAGTAGAGCTTGCTGGACTCCTTCGCCTGAAACGTCACGTGTTATCGAAGTACCTTCAGATTTCCTTGTGATTTTATCTATTTCATCTATAAACACTATACCACGTTGTGCCTTTGCAACATCATAATTTGCTGCTTGCAATAGACGCGATAACACGCTTTCCACATCATCACCTACATAACCTGCTTCAGTCAAAGTTGTTGCATCAGCCATCGCGAACGGCACATCTGAAACTTTAGCGAGTGTTTTGGCTAGCAAGGTTTTACCAGAACCAGTAGGACCAATGAGCATTACATTCGACTTTTCGATTTCAACATCTCTTATAGAATGAAATTGTGCCATAGACTGACAATGGTTATACATCGCTACAGACAAAACATGTTGTGCGTGTTCTTGACCAACAACATGTTTACTAAGAAAACTCTTTATATCTTCAGGTTTTTTTAGTAGTAACTTCACATCAGACATATAATCTGAATTAAATGTCCCACTTTTCTTTTGGCTTATTGCTCTATGAGATAACTCTATGCACTCATTACAAATAAACACTTTCAAACCGTCTGAAGAATTAGTAATTAACTTATCTACTTCGTTTTGTGCTTTATTGCAAAAAGAACAGTAGTGTAAATCATCATTGTTGCCCATCAACTCACCTTTTGTTCAACTTTAATACTTTCAATCTTAATATCCTTACGCTCAGCTATTACTCTGTCAACCAAGCCAATTTTCCTTGCTTCTTCAGGATCCATGAATTTATCTCTTTCCATCATTCTTTCGATTTGCTTCAGTGAACTTCCAGTATGCTTTTCATAAATCTGGTTTAGTTTTTTCTTAATTCGCAAAATTTCATTAGCATGTATTTCTATATCAGTTGCCTGACCCTGATAACCACCAGATGGCTGATGTATCATAATTCTTGAATGAGGCAGAGAGTAACGCTTACCTTCTGTGCCAGCTGCAAGCAACAGAGAGCCCATAGATGCAGCTTGACCTATACACAAAGTTGAAACATCTGGTTTTATATACTGCATTGTATCATAGATCGACAAACCAGCAGTTACAACGCCACCTGGCGAGTTAACATACATATAAATGTCCTTATCAGGGTTTTCCGATTCTAAAAATAAAAGCTGTGCTACTATTACGCTGGCCATGTTGTCTTCAATGGGACCAGTTACAAAAATTATTCTTTCCTTCACCAACCTCGAATATATGTCATAGGCACGTTCACCACGACTTGTTTGCTCAACTACAATTGGTATAAGAGTCATACCTTTTCCTACTAAATATTATCAAATAATTCCTTTAACCTTTTCACAGAAACAATCTGCTCTTCTTTATGAACTTTTTCTATTATATAATCTGTAACTTTATGCTCAAGAGCTTGCCCTCTAACTAACTCCTGAAATTGCCTGTTTGAGCTAAAATGTTTCAATACTCTATTAAGCGGTACATCTTTATTGACATACTGATTCAGAATAACATTTAAAACATCATTTTGAGTTAATGATATTTTATGTTCTGTACTGAACTTCATAAATAACATTGCAAGCTTTACTCGTCTTTCAGCTTCCTTAAAAGAGTCATCTTTAGAGTTCAACTCTCTTTCCACTCTCTGCTGTTCCTGTTTTACTATGTCTGTAGGCAAATCAAAGCTGTAACTAGCATCCAAACAATCAAATAGCTCCTTTTTAATTAAGAGGTCTCCCATTTCTTTACATTGATTATCAATTACTTCTTTTGCATGATTTATTAGCGAAGAATAATCTTCAAAACCAATCCTCCTAGCTACTTCATCATCACTTCCAAAATCTTCGGCAATCTGAATATCATTAACTCGGACAGAAAAAGTAGCCTCTTGTCCCGCAAGGGAAATTACCTGGTAATCCTCAGGAAACTTCAGCTTAAAGCTTTTTGTTTCTCCTTTTTTTATGCCAATTAATTGATCTTCAAAACCATCGATAAATGCGCCGGATCCTAAATTAACAGCAAAATTTTTGCCACTTCCACCTTGAAAGAGCTTGTTTCTAATCCGCCCTTCAAAGTCAATTGTCAGTTTATCCCCATTTTTCGCTTGATAAGAATCATCATCAACAGAGATAAGATTAGGAAATTTTGTTTTTATAGAATCAATAAATTCTTTTATGTCTCCCTCTTCGATTTTTGCCTCAACTTTCTTCAAACTTATTTTATCAAGATCTATTGTTGGCACTTCTGGCATTGACTCAAAAGACAGCTTGTACACAAAATCGCCTTTCTCATCCTTTTTATCCAGATCTGGTAATGATATAATATCAACCTTAGGATGAATTTGAGACTTGACTTCAATTTTTTTCATTAAATCACTTGAGCAATAGTCAATCGTGTTATTCACTACATATTCCAAAACTTCACTTTTATAATTTTTAACAATAAGATCGTAAGGCGTTTTCCCGGATCTAAATCCAGGCAATTTTGCATTCTTCGCTATCTCTTGTAATCTAGAATTCATCTTTTGTTCTATATAATCGCTACTAACTGTGATTTCATACTCATGCTTTAGTTTATCTACACTAAGCTTTTTATAGGTATATATATTACTTGGTGTATCCACTTCGACTGCATTTTGAGGTATGTTACTAGACATCATAACCTATTTATCAATGTTTTAATTTATATTTTTATAAAGCTATTTTACCAGAATCTCAGTGAAATACAATCCTTAAGAACGAGTTTTTACACAAACATTAGAGTATGTTTAGTGATTATAAACCTTTTTTTAAATCTAAGTACATGATTTTGAGTGCGGATAGAGGGACTTGAACCCCCACGAGCAAGCTCACCAGGACCTAAACCTGGCACGTCTACCAATTCCGCCATATCCGCAAGAATTTTTCAGTAACTTATAGCTAACATAAACTATTCCTATCACCCCATTATAAGTACCGTCTTAAAAAGACTCAAGGTCTAAAGTCTTACTTAATTTATAGTATTTACACAATCAAAAAAGCTTATTAACATTCCTTAATGAAAATTCTAAACCCTGAAAATCAATAATGAGACTAATAACAAGCTTCTTACTTGGAATTTTTCTGATTACACAGAGTGGCTGTACACCACTTATAATAGGTAGCGTAGTGGCTACAGCAACGGCAACAGCAATAACAACACAAGATAAATCTTTGGGAAATATTGTTGATGATACAACTATGGTAATCAGAATCAATAAGGGACTCCTAAAGCATGGACTATTTTCATCTATAAAGGTTAAAGTAAGCGAAGGAAGAGTATTGCTCATTGGAAACGTTGATACCCCTGAAAAGCAGCTCACAGCAGAGAAAATAGCTTGGCAACAAAAAGAAGTTAAAGAAGTAATAAATGAAATAAGAGTAACACCAATACAAACAACTTCCATGCTTGACACTACCGTAGATGGTATAATAACGGCGGAAATAAGAACAAGACTTTTAGGGAAAAGAAATATCAAATCAATTAATTATAGCGTTAATACGGTTGATAGAGTTGTTTATTTGATGGGTATAGCTCAAAATAAAGCGGAACTAAAAGCTGTAATAGCAATTGCAAGAAAGGTAAAAGGGGTAAAACAAGTTGTAAGTTATGTACGATATAGACACAGCAAATTACGCCATTAATGGAAATTTAGTTCCCAGTGGGAATTTTATATCAAAGGTGATGTGCAAATGAGAGTAGCTTTTCAAATGGATGAAAATATAAACTTTGAAACTGACACCACATTTGCATTAATAAAGGAGGCACAAAGGAGGAAGCACGAAGTTTTCTTCTATATCCCTAACAATTTAGCATTAAAGTTAAATCAGCCAATTGCTCTTGCTCAGAAAGTCAGCGTTGACGATTTTAGTTTCATCTCTAAAAAAGATGTAACCATCAATTTGAGTGAAATGGATATTATATTTATCAGGCAGGATCCACCCTTTGATGTGCGTTATATTACAACTACCTATATTTTAGAAAAAACTAGCGCATTGGTAATTAATAATCCAACGGAGATAAGAAACTGTCCCGAAAAACTAATTACTTCACTGTTTCCAGAACTAACTCCACCAACTTTAATTACTGAGAATGTATCGATGATTAGAGATTTTTACCATGATTACAGAGATATTATTCTAAAACCATTGTATAGCTATGGAGGAAACGATGTAATAAGAATACAAGATGAAAACAGTATTCAAGTAGTAGTTGAACTCATGGTCGCAAAATATGAGTGTCCTGTAACTGCACAAGCATTTTGCAAAAATATAGACAAAGATAAAAGAATATTATTACTTGATGGCCAACCAATTGGAATAATGAAACGAGTTCCAAGAGATGGAGAGATCAGAACAAACTTGCGGCTCGGAGCGAGCTTTGAACCTGCTCAGATGAACGACAGAGATAATGAAATATGCAATAAAATTGGTCCTGAATTAAAGAAAAGAGGGCTAATATTTGTTGGTATTGACATTATAGGTGACTTTCTTCTCGAAATTAATACAACTTCGCCTACGGGAGTAGTTTACGTCAACAAATTGTATAATACATTGCTAGAAAAAAATCTTTGGGATACATTCGAAGAAAAAGCAAGCAGCCATATATCTATCAGCTAAATTCTTGAGCTATTACCTTAATAAATTCAGTGACCCCATTCCTTATTCTTGTTCTCTTAGTATTATTAGCCATATCACGCAATTTTTGACAATTTTGTAATAGATCAACTAGCAACTCTCTTAAACTTTTTTTCACTTCACTGTTTTGCTCAACTATTACAGCTGCCCCTGAATCTCCGATATATTTTGCGTTATAAAATTGATGACTATCTTTTGAGTGAGGATAAGGAATATATATAGCGGGGCGCTCAGCAAGAGTGATTTCCGCTATCGAGGTTGCTCCTGCTCTGCTAATTATCAAATGAGCACTCACTAGCCTACTTTCCATGTCGTCAAAAAACTCACTTAATTCACAATCGATTCTTTCACTCTCATATAGGCCCCTAACTCTGTCCATATTTTTCTTCGTGCATTGCTGCGTCACTCTAATCTTCCCTTTCATTTCAGTAGGCAGATTACAAATTACGTCACTCACTATATCATCAAAAAAATTTGCACCTTGACTACCTGCTATTATTAATATGTTTAGGATTTTTTCAGTACAAGAATAGCCTTGCGCCTTTATATTAACGAAATTCCCTGTAAAAACACATTTACTGTTCCTCGCATATTTAGTCTCTGGAAAGCTAGTTGCGATTGATTTTGCACTTTTGGAAAAGAATCTGTTTACCCTCCCTAAAACTGTATTTTGTTCATGTAAGATTATAGGTATAGAGAGAATCTTTGCTGCAAGAAGAGTTGGAAAAGAAGCATAGCTACCAAAACCAATGACTAGTTTTGGTTTCAACTTTCTTATTTGGTACAGTGCTAACACACAACCACATATCAAAAAAAGAAAAAACTTAAATTTATTGCTGCTTGGCCTACATAACGGCAGGGTATAACTCTCTATGTCAGTATTTTTATCCGTTTTTTTATCAGTAAATAATGTGCTATTATATCCTTGTATCTTTAGTGCTCCTGCTAAGGTTATAGCTGGAAAAATGTGTCCGCCTGTACCACCTGTTGCTAGAATGATATCCATCTGTGCATAGCAAATTAATACTAGATTGTTAACCATTACTTAACAATTTGCACGTAAAATTTTACTAAGCTTTATGGTAGGGAATCAAAAATGTCTGAAAACAATAGTAAAAAAGAATCTAACGTGAAAAATAAGCCTCAAGAACAAGGAGAAGGCAAAAGCGGAAGTTTTGTAGGGCTGTTAAAAGATATAATAAAAGCTCTCTTCGATTCGGTCGTTGATCTACCTCAGCAAGAGCAATGTAAAAATTACAATCAGCAAGAAGGTAAAGATATGAGTACTGAAACAACAGTCAAGCAAAGGGGTAAAAAAAATCCAGAGGATCTTAATCAAAAGCAAGTGAAAAAAGCAGCTGAAGGGTTAAAAGAGAGGTTACAGAAATCTGGTGCTGGTAATCAACCTGTCGGAATTGAAGTACCCAGTCAAGCTACAACTCAAGATATTGATGATGTTAAAGCGATGAGATGCTAATTCAACTGTTTAACGATTCATCGTCCGCTGCAAGAACCGATTCGTGTATCATTTCTGAAATGGTTGGGTGAGGAAAGATCGTAGACTTTATGTCGGAGTCTGTTCCTTCTAGTTGCTTTGCAAGAGCGAAATTGCTAATTAACTCTGTTACTTCTGCTCCTATCATATGAGCGCCAAGAAGTTCGCCTGTTTTCTTATCAACCACTGTTTTTACTAACCCTTCGGTTTCACCGAGTGCAATAGACTTACCATTAAAATTAGAATGAAATTTTCCTATTTTTACATCATACCCATTTTTTATTGCCCGTTCTTCAGTGAGGCCAATACTTGCTATTTGCGGGTGAGAGTAAGTGCAATTTGGTATGCACTCTTTTTTTAACTTATGAGGACTTTTGTCAGCAATCTTTTCAACGCAGGTCACAGCTTCATGACTTGCCTTATGCGCTAAACATGGCGGGCCAGCTACATCACCTATCGCATACACGTTAGGTTCACTCGTTTCATACCATTCATTCGTTTCAATAAAACCAGAAGAGCTTAATTTAATTTTTGTATTTTCTAACCCTATATTTTCAGTGTTTGCCTGAACGCCAACTGCAACAATTACTCTATCGAATTCTTTGCTCTCACCACTACTTAGTTGCACTTGAGTAGAGCCTTTATTTTTAGTAAAAGTTTTTACACTATTGTTTGTATATGTCTTTATTCCCTGTCTTGTAAGTATTTCTTGCGCTAAATTTGAAATCTCTCTATCTTCCAGCGGTAAAATAGTGTCTTTTACTTCTACAATTGTTACTTCAACTCCCAAAGTACTATAAAAACTTGCAAATTCTACTCCGATTGCACCAGATCCTATAATTAGTAGCGATTTTGGCAGTCTATCTGGAGTCATAGCATGCTGTACATTCCATATTAAATCTCCATCTATCTCTATTCCAGGCAAATTTCGCGCTCTCACACCTGTTGCTAAAATAATATTCTTGGAAACAATTTCTTGTTCCTTCTTACTATTGAAGATTTTTATAGTATGGTTACCCGCAAGTTTACCAAGTCCTTGGTGAATTTTGATGTTATTCTTCTTCATCAAATACGCAACACCTTTTGATAACTTATCAACAACGTTCCTTGAGTATTTCACTATCGACTGGATATCAAAGCTTGTATCTTTTACTTTTATACCAAATTCCTCTGATCTTCTTATTAACCTATAAATTTCAGATGCTCTAAGCAGAGATTTTGTTGGTATACACCCCCAATTTAAGCATATACCACCTAAATTCTTCTCTTTTTCAATAATCGCAGTTTTAAAACCAAGTTGCGCTGCTCTAATTGCTGCTACATAACCACCAGGACCACTACCTATAACCGTAACATCATACTCACTCATCAGTTTTCTTCGTATTAAAAAAGACTATATATAACAGACGGAACCTATATAATCAACGGCGTTATCTCCTCATCCAAGTAGATAGCACTAGAATCCAGTCCTCATTTAATCCCATTGAAAACTTTGTGTTTTACATAAGACTACTTTTATGTTCACCAGCCTAATAAAATCCCTAGATTCCAGCGTTGCGCGCTGGAATGACACCCTTCACGGGCTTTTGAGTTGCTTTAGTCACAAGCATTAAGAAATTTACCAAATAGAGAAAAAAGCAAAAGAAGCCCTAGTCGGTATTTATTTTTAGTATTGGCGTTTTTATGTCTTAAACGCTGCAATTTAGCTGCTTTTAAGCGCAACTAGTCTAAGCTATAATATTTAAGAAATTTACCAGGCAGAGAAAAAAGAC